>DOYB01000121.1:11049-12122 GCA_003518745.1 Selenomonas sp.
GTGAAGGTTGAGATGACACCTCAGATGTTCACGGATAATGTGGGTGAAATCGACGAAATGCGCAAGGAGCTTTCAGAGGGCATAAAGAATATCCTCGGCATTCGCGCTAAGGTTTTCCTGGTGGCCCCGAAGAGCATCCAGCGCAGCGAAGGCAAGGCTGTCCGTGTCATAGACAAGAGGAAGATTTGAGGGGAGGCGTATTCAATGAGCGTAAAGCAGATTTCGGTGTTTCTTGAAAACAAGCCGGGTACTTTGAAAAAAATGACAAGTGTGCTTGCTGAGCATGACGTGAATATACGGGCGTTGTCCCTGGCGGACACCAAGGACTTCGGCATTGTGCGCATGCTGGTGGCTGACGTTTTTGAGGCCACGAATGTACTGAACGAAGCCAATTTCATCACTAAGCTCACATCGGTTCTGGTATTCGCTATTTCCGATAAAACGGGAGGTCTTGACAGGATACTGGAGAAATTTGATGAGGCGAGTATAAATATCGAGTATATGTACGCCTTTGCCGGAAGGGACAATGCGTATATGATCTTTAGGGTCAACGACACCAAGGCTGCTGAGGCTGCATTGAAATCCCTTGGGCTGAGGTCCCTCAACTCGGAGGATATGACTGAGGTCTGATGTTTTTGAAAATGTGAGTATATGTGAAAAAACAACCGCAGCGACAGTTGAAAGCCGCTGCGGTTGTTCTTATTATTGCCTTTGATCGAATATAAATACGATAAATGGGATTAGAAATCAATTGATTTTCTTGTAGACATTTTCCAGCCATTCCACCGCGTTTCCACTCATGAGTCCCATGCGGTCGGTATTGACGTTGGACACGAAAAGCCAGTCAGCTGAGTTGAGGATCTTTTTCAGGTTATTGCAGATGGCATCAGCATTGTCACTGGAGCATATGAACCACTGCCCGTCCCAGAGCTTGCACCAGCCGGGATATTTCTTCAATTCCGCAAGCAGTTTTTCCTTGTTGTCGGTCTTTCCGCTCAGGTTGTAGGATACGAGATAGATTTTCTTCTTTAGGTCTTCTTTGAGACTTGTCTTGATTTGCATGACAATCGGCT
>DOYB01000127.1 GCA_003518745.1 Selenomonas sp.
CTAGTGATTTGTGTCTGAAATAGGTAGATGGGAATACTATTTTCTAATCGTGCCCAGCCATCGGCATGCCCTGTACTCAACCAGGTCCATTATTCCAAAGAGCATAAGTCCGATGCCGCTGAGGGTTACTATACCCGCATACATGTCAAGGTAGTTGACTCTGAGCCAGGCATCCATTATGAAATAGCCCATACCATACTGTGTTCCGAAGGTTTCGGTGAAGAACAGTACCGAAATCGCTGTGCCCATCGCGACCCTGAGGGCGGTTAGGAACTTCGGCAGGGAGGCGGGCCACAGCACCTCCCTGAAGATGTCAGTGAATGAGGCGCCAAGGGATATGAGTGGCTCGAAAATCTCCTTCGGGATTTCGTGTATGCCGTCCCGCACTGATATCATGACCTGAAACACTACTATGAGGAAAATCATGATTACCTTTGAGGTTTCCCCAAGTCCTGCCAGCAGCATGAGGACCGGCAGCAGGGCTATCTTGGGTATGGGGTAGGTGAGGTACACAACGGGAGCCAGGTAACGATCCACCCGATGAAAATATCCCATCAGCATACCCAGGGGAAAGCCTATGATTATCGAAAGCGTGAGACCTCCCGCGATGCGTCCGAGACTATAGATGCCATGCACCGCGATATCGCTTTCAAAAATGAGTGCCCAGCGCTGGGCAACCTGTATGGGGGAGGGGATGATGGGAAGCTGGGCAAGTGCTGAGATAAGCTGCCATAGCGCTATCAGCACCAGAGCTCCTGCCCCATAGGAAATAAATCGTTTCATTGGGCGCCTCCCAGATTCTTGATTTTTTTGCGGAGCTCCCGCCCCTTGGAGAAGAATTCAGAAGTGAAGCGCAGCTCCGGTGTTCCTGCCAGTGGATTATCGATTTCCTCCACAATCTGCCCCTGAGAGGTTCCCATTAGGACAATCTTGTTTCCAAGATACAGGGCTTCCTCCACATAATGGGTAACAAGGATCGTAGTGACACGAAGCTCATGCCACAGTGAGAGAAATACCTCCTGCATGGACTCGCGGCTTATGGCATCCAGCGCTGAAAAGGGCTCATCCATCAGCAGGACATCAGGCCGCAGGAGGAATACTCTGGCCAGAGCTACACGCTGCTGCTGTCCGCCGCTTAATTCACGGGGGAAACGGCTGGCCAGTTCATAGATGCCCAGCCGCTTCATCATAGTTTCGGCGGCACACACTGAGTTTTCCGGAGTATTTCCCCGTATGCGGCTTCCAAGATGGATGTTCTCTTCCACGGTTCGCCAGGGAAGAAGCCCGTAATTTTGGGGCATGAAGCCTATGCACTGGTGCTTGGGGGAAAGGGGATTCCCATCAAGCAGGATTTCTCCCGCGGAAGGTTTCAGTATTCCTGCCGCGGCTTTGAGCATTGTTGATTTGCCACAGCCCGAGGGCCCTATAACGGCACAAACCGTTCCTTTCGGAACGGTTAGGCTGACATTCGCTATTGCGTTTTCTTTTCCGTCCTCTGTTGGGTAGTCAACAGAGAGTTCACGAATTTCAATCATACTTACTTTTCCCAAACTAATTACTCTTTATAAGTGGCGAGGTCATATCATCGTAGGTGTAGGCATCCTTCACCAATCCCTTGCGGTTCAGCCAGGCTATGCAGTCGGTGACATCCTTTTCCTTTGGCAGTCCCGCTTCATGGTAGGTGGGGAGCTTCAGGGCATCCTTAGCCGCGGGGGGGAAGCCGCCCTTCTTTACGATGAAGTCGATGTACTCTTCACGGTTTGTGGAGTTCAGATACTTTACGGCCTTGTTATAGGCGCGGTACATGGCCTTTATTTCCTGTGACTTGTCCTTCAGGGCGCTATCGGTGAAGAGCATGATACCGGGATTTATGCCAAGCTCCTCGGAACTCAGCAGGTATCTGCAGCCGTTTGTCTCAGCTATTGTGGCCATTGGCTCCGGCAGGGTCGCCGCGGCGAGCTTGCCGTTTTGCAGCATCTCAAGGCGGGTGGGAATCTGCGGCACTATCACCTTATTGATGCTGTCCTCGGACATTCCCTCATGTTCAAGGATTTGGTCTGTAACATATTCCATGATGGTGTTCTTGGATATGCCCACATCTTTTCCCTGAAGCTCCTTTAGGCTGGCCGCGCTTTCACCGGTTCCTACAAGAAGGCTGTACCTTCCGTCTGTAAAGGAGGTAGCTTTGACACCAAAGCCTCCGGCCTTGGCAAAGGCTGCCGCCAGCATATCGGAAACAGCGCCGTCCAGATTGCCGCTTTGGAGGGCGGAATCCCTGTCCATGGCGCTCTTATACTGCTGAAGCTCTACTTCAATGCCTTCCTCCTTGAAATAGCCCTTTTCCTCCGCGATTAGGAAGGGTACGGAATCCGTATCGGGCATAAGCCCTATTGTAATCTTCTGCATGGATTTCTTTTCTGCCTGTTGGCCTCCACAGCCGGTAACCGTCACAAGCATTAAACACGTCAGTAAAATTCCCCAAAAACGTTTCAAATCATTTCCTCCTCAGCTTTCCTTGCTATTTGTGATTTCCGCATGCTCCTTCTGCATGGTCTCGCAGAGTTTTCGCAGGGGCCACAGTATATTAAAGGGGGTCACTACAGCCTTGTAGTGGATTCTGGGCAAACCCGCCTCCTTCATAGAGCGAAGCACCTCATCCAAGCGCTTCCCCTGAATGTTATGGAGAATCATAACCTCACCGGGGAATGCAAATGCTTCACCTTTTTCCTTCGCGGGCTGAAATCCCTTAATGCCAAGCAGAAAGCCGACCTTTTCCGCGCAATCCTCATCCTTCAGTACCGTGACACGAATGTGAAGGGCCTTCAGCACGGCCTTGAACTGTTCCAGCATATCCGCGTCGTGAAAGCGATACAGCAAAACCTGTTCCTCTTTTTTCATTCGCTTCATTCAGGCTATCCTCTCAATTCTTATGCATGGCATCCATGCGGCGAGTCAGCGCTCTTGCCTCCTGCTCCAAGGTCTTTGCTTCCTTGAGCTTTGCGTCCGCGTCGCGAATGGTTGAGGCTTTCTTGTCAGCCATCCACTGGGCATAGCCCTTGGCGTACTCGATGTGAAGGTCGCATATCCGCAGTCTGAGGTGATGCAGCGACTGTGCTGCTTCGGGAACCTCGGAAGTGAAAAGCTCCTGCTTGCGTTCTTCCCAATCCTTCTGGATAACATCGGTCATCAGACGCTTTATGGCATCGCGTGTTTCCTGATTCCCAAGGCTGCCGGAGGAGAGAATGTCACCGTATTTCAGCTCTGCTTCCCGCACCGTGCGTTCATGCTTCTCTGTAATAGCCGCGGTTGTCAGCATATACTTCTCAAGCTGCGCGCGACGTGCCTGACTTACCATCGTTATGAAATCTCTGAAGTTTCGTATTTCGGTTACCCGCCACTGACCATCCTCATTTTGGGTAAGAACCACCTCAAAGGTAAACTCGCTTCCAGCTTCCTGCTGATAGACGAGTATGTTGGCGATGGCGATGTTTTTGTCCTGTGTCTTGGTTACGCTTTCCACATTGCGGAAATCAGTCTTCGTAAGTCCCGAACGCGATAATAGCTCGGAGGCCTCGGTTATGCGTGTGGGATCCTTGCCGTCATCCTCGGTCCATTTGCCGGTGGAAACATACTGCTCTATGGCGTTCTTGAAGCTCGTCAGAATCGGGTCCTTCATCATTCTGACAATATCTCCCACGGCAGTTTTAGCATCGTCGGGCATTACAATCTCGGCGTCAATCAGTCCCTCAACGAATCCATCGTAGGAGCTGTTGAGTACGCTGTCCACATCCACACAGCGCTCGAAGGTTTTCATGTCGTGTTTTTCCAGAGCCTGCCTTATATCGCTTATGGTACGCTCCGGAGTATGCCGGTGAAACCGCATGTACCAAAAACCGCCCGCGATTAAAATCAAAATAATGACAGCTCCGGCCAGGATGAATTTGAGGTTCTTTTGTTTATTCATTATTCCATCTCCCTTACGGAAAGAATATAGTGTAAATAAGAACGCCGGGAATACGCTGTGCTGCTAAAATAGAAGACAACTATCCCACATAATAATCTATAATTCTTCACCTTTCCTGTCAAGCTATTTCCTTTAAGATATTTCTCCCAAAGTGAAGGGTTTTTAAATACCAATGTCGAATATGAGCATGGTGGATTCGGTGGAATAGAGAAGAGGCTCTTTGGTATCCCAAAACTATAGAAGGTGAGATGAGTTAAATGAAAATGGGACTTAGGCAGAAATTCATCGTTCTGGCGGCATTATCAGGTTTGTTGATGGCAATCGTATCGGTGGTCGGATATTACAGCGCCTTCAATACCCTTGAGCAAAGTGTGGAACGGGAATTGGCAGCAACGGTAGATGCTCAGGGAAAGCAGCTTGATGGGTGGCTTGGCAAGGGGGCGGCCATGGCCACAGGCGCGGCAAATATCATGACGGCATTGGACGGTAATGATGCCGTGGCGAATATGAGTGAAGTGCTGGCTCTTGCTGACAATGATAAGGACATATTGGATCTCGGCGTTGGAAATGAGAAGACTTTTTTCCAGGGACGTCACGCGGGCAACAAGACCGGTGAGATAGATCCAAGGGAGCGCGGCTGGTATAAAGAAGCCAAGGCTGCGGGGAAGACCGTATACACAGAGGCTTATGTGGATAAGTTTACCGGTGAGCTGGTTACTTCGGCCGTATCACCCTACAACAATGGTGGAAAGTTTGCCGGCGCTATCTTCGTGGATATTGCCCTTAAGACCCTGGATGATGAGGTTTCCAAGCTCAAGTACGACGGCCAGGGCAGTGGAATCATAATGGAGAAGAATGGCAACATTCTCGCTACAAGCGGGCAGGCTGAGAAAATGACCGATTTCCGCAAAATTGAGGGATTGGGCAGCCACTTCGACGAAATGGTAAAGAACGGCAAGGGGTATTTCTTTGTGGATGCTGCAGGGAGCCGTGAGGAGTCCGTGTTCGCTTATACCACTGTTCCTTCCACCGGTTGGCTGGTGGGAATCGCTGTTCCCTATGATTTCGTATTCGCGCCGGTCAAGGGGCTTCGCCTTACCTTCGGTATCTTGACTCTTGCGGGCCTCATATTCATGGTACTTATGTGCATGAAGTTCGCGTCAAGCATAACAGGGCCGATAGCTGAGGTGGAGGCCCATGCGGTTCAACTTGCTCAGGGAAATCTTCGTATGGAGGATATAGCTGTAGTTTCACAGGATGAGATTGGTTCCTTGTCCAAGTCCTTCAATGATATGAGCGCCAGCCTCAGAAAGCTCATAAGCAAGATGGCTTCCACATCTGAGCAGGTGGCGGCGGCTTCCGAGGAGCTTACGGCCAATGCCCAGCAGTCCGCGGATGCTTCTGTCCATGTAGCTGAGACAGTGGGTGAGGTCAGCAGCAGTGTTGACCAGCAGCTGCGGGATATCAATGTGGCCAAGGAAAATGTGGAAACAGTTTTCAATGATATTGAGCAGATGGCCATAAAGGCCGTCAATGTTGGAGATACCTCCAATCAGACTGCGGAGGCGGCTAAAAGAGGTGCGCAGCTCATGGAGGAAGCCGTCACCAAGATGGGGAACATCGAAGCGAGCGTTATGGCCTCGGCAGAGGTGGTCAAGAAGCTGGGTGAAAATTCACAGCAGATTGGGCAGATCGTAGAGGCGATATCCGCGATCGCGGAGCAGACAAATCTTCTCTCCCTCAACGCGGCCATTGAGGCAGCGCGTGCCGGCGATCAGGGACGGGGCTTTGCCGTGGTCGCTGAAGAGGTCAGAAAGCTTGCCGCTGAATCACAGACCTCCGCGGAGCAGATACGCGACCGCATAGCTTCTATACAGAATGACACGGCCCAAGCAGTCACTTCCATGGAAAGCGGTACAAAGGATGTGCAGGAGGGAACGGCGGCCATTCGAGAAGTGGGCGAGCAGTTCAAGGGCATCATGGAAATGGTGGATGGTATCAAGTCCCAGATGGAGGGAATCAATACTTCTGTTCAGACGGTTTCCGATGGAGCGGTTCATATCGTGGAGGCCGTGGAGTCCATCGATGCCATGAGCAATAAGACTGCTGACAATACCCAGACCATTTCCTCTGCCACGGAGGAACAGTCAGCCTCTAACGAGGAAATCGCCGCGGCTTCCCATGCTTTGGCTAAGTTGGCCGAGGACATGCAGGTGGCGGTAAGCCAGTTCAAATTCTGATACGAAAATTATTAACGCCAATCGGCTTTTAATCTGCCGATTGGCGTTTTTCACTGGAAACTTAAATGTGATTCTGTTTACTCAACGGTTTCTGGAGCGCCGGACATCGGGCCGGGGCCGCCCATCATGAAGTCATGTCCGAACCCATGTCCGAAGCCCTGTCCCTTGAACCAGTCAGGCTTTAGGAGATTTTCGTCAACTCCCAGGGACTTAGCAACATCCTTCCATTGGTTGTTTATCTTCTTCATGCCAAGTATTGACCGGATATCCTTGCCTGAGGCCTTTGCCAGCTTTCCCGCTGACATTATATCCCAGGGATTGTACCCTTCACCCATAAGCTTCTCCACTGTGGCACGGTCTGTTTTTCCCTCTTTGGCAAGGTTATCGGTCATCATGCTCTTCATGGTGCTTTGTATCTGTTCCTTGGTTACTCCCAATTCCTTTGTTACATCCTGCCAGCCCTTTCCCTCCTGCTTCATGGCAAGCACGTCGTTGAAGGTTTTACCGCTGACCTTTGCCAGCATGGCGGCGTGGCCTACGTCACGAAAATCCCTGTTATCCTTTAGGGCTGACAGTATCTCGCTTTCCTCAAGCCCGAACTGCTGAGCCATGAACTTCGCTGCCTTTTCAGGCTCCATTTTCATATGGCCCGGCATGCCCTGGCGCATATGGTGGGGGTGATTCCTGTTGGCGTCCGAATTCTGCGCGGCGTATCCGATGCCGCCTACAGTCAGGACCAATCCTGCCGCGATGCCCATTATTATTTTTTTGTTGATCATTGTCATATTAGTCATCCTCCCGCGATAGAATTATGGATATGGAAACGAATAGCTGCCCTTCCTGTCCATTTTTCATCTGTTCTGTTTCTCCAAGAATCAAGCTGTTATGCTTTGGATTGTCTAAATTATAATCAGGCGTAATTAGAGCGTCTTTAGATAAAGATTAGAAATTCATGAGGTACAGGCAGGAAAAAGTCAAATCTTGTAGAAAAGATATAATAGAATCCTATGTGTGTAAGGAGAGAGGTGGACAAGATGACGGAGCAGGAGCTTGAAAAGCTCGTTGAGAGCAAGCTTGATGAGGCATGCAAGGCAACAGAGCATCCCAAGAAGTTCTTCATTACTGAGAATGGACGGGGAGTTGTAGATGGCGGAGACCTTTACAATGCGGTTCTGGCGGATGTGCTTCAGGTCGTGGGAAAGGCCATGACCGGCATCCTGAAGGAAACTGTACTCAAGAAATAATTAATGGCGGGGGGCTGAATGGCCTCTCGCTTGTTTTTTCATCATGTCATTTCATATTGACATAATAATTTTACAGTAGTATCATTAGCGAATGGAACAGAATAATGATTGGATCAGGTGTCGAGAGACTTAATAAGGAAGTCCGGTGTGAAGCCGGTGCGGTCCCGCCACTGTATCAGCGAGCAAATCCGCCTTACGTTGCTATGAAACCATAGCGAGTCGAGCCCATAGGGCTTAGATGAGCTTAGGTTTCATGTAAGGGCGAAATGCAAAACATCGTTTTGCATGGAGTTTTTTGAGCGTAAGTCATGTCACTGGGGGAAACCTTGGGAAGGCGCGGAGGAGCGATGACCTGGAGCCAGGAGAATTGCCTGATTGACAATCACCAAGGGGAGCATTTGCTCCTGAGACCTGCGAGTGATGGGAATGGGGATTTCATGGCTGTTGCTATGCGCAGCGGTCATGTTAAGCGCGTCCGCATTCCGTATTTGGAATGCGTTTTTTTTTGTTTTCCGGCACTCCAGTCAAGCAATTATCTGGGTGTGTTCTTGGCAATGTGTTCGAGAATAATTGTTTTTGTCATTTATCGGCACGCGCTCATGGGGCACTTATAAAGAGGAGGAGTTATTTTGAAGAAGAAATTTGCCGCTTTACTGGCGGCAGCAATGACCGTTAGCGCGGCAAGTACATCCTTCGCCGCGGCAAATCCCTTTTCCGATGTTCCGGCGGGCCATTGGGCCTATGATGCCGTAGCGCAGCTTGCTTCGGACGGAGTCATTGAAGGCTATGGCGACGATACTTTTCGCGGGGACCGGAGTATTACCCGTTATGAAATGGCCCAGATGATTGCAAAGGCCATGGCAAAGAACCCTTCAGGGGTGGACAAGGCCATGCTGGACAAGCTGGCAGCCGAATTCAGGGAGGAGCTCAACAACCTTGGGGTGCGTGTTGCCAACCTGGAAAAGCATGCTGATATGGTGAAGTGGACCGGTGAACTTCGTTACATCTACAAGAGTGATCACAGGGAGAATCAGAAAAAGAACGATTTAAACCGTATGGAGCTTCGTTTGTTCCCCACCGCTGAGGTCAATGACCATTGGTCTGTAAAGAGCAGGCTCACCGCAAGAGTCAACATGAAGGACGACAGCTCCACGGATCTCGCCCTTACCTACGTCTATGCTGAAGGCAAGTACGATAATTTCAAGGTCGCTCTTGGTAAGATGTCAAACTACAGTACCAATGATGACGGTCTGGTAACAGATGACTATTTTTCCGGCGCGCAGCTGACCTTTGGCAAGAAGGTGCAGGGAGTACTTGAGGCAGGACGCTGGAATATGGCCAGAGGCAACGGAGCCGGCGCCATGTTCGACGGCGATACTGCCGCAAACTATCAGGGCATTCAGGTGAATTACAACGGTGACAAGCTGTTTGCGGGACTCGGCTATCGTCACTTCCAGTCCAAGGGCTTCGGGGCTGTTACCGGATACAGCAGAGACAATCGTGAGGACAAGGCAAATATATTCTCGATCGGTGCCAGCTATCGCTTTGACAAAAATGTCGCACTGTCAGGAGCATTCGCGAAGAATACCACTGCCGATAATGCCTCCACCAGCCATAGCATTAAGCTGGCATATAAGGGCATAAAGCGCACGACTCCGGGAACCTGGGGTGCCCATGCGGCCTATCGCTATGTCAGCAGGAACGTCAGCTTTGCTCCTACCTATGAAACCATGTTCTCCGAGAATCACAGAAAGGGTTGGGAAGTTGGACTGCAGTATGTGCCTTTCAAGAATGTAGTGGCAGATGCCTTCTACTTCCATGGAAAGAAGCTGGATACAGACCTTAATTCCAAGACGATTTATGGACGTGTACGCTGGTACTTCTGATTACTTGGATAGGGAGCGCGAACATTTCGCTGTTAAGCTTCGAAGGAGGATTTATGTTACATACCGTCTGTTTCTCAAATCATAGTATCGAACCTTGCACCAAATTGCGCACGCTCGTAGATGTGCCGCGTACACTTGGAACAATCCCCGCAACCTTCATCAACGGAAAGTTTGACGGTCCTACGGTGCTTGTCACCTCCGGCGTGCACGGCAGCGAGTATCCTGGGATTGCAGCCTCCATGGAGCTTGGGAAGGAACTGAAGCCTGAGGATATTCATGGCTGCCTTGTCATCATGCACCCGGTAAATGTCTCGGCTTTCTGGACGCGCATGGCGGAGCTTTGCCCCGAGGACGGGCTTAACCTGAACCGGGTTTTTCCCGGCAACCCAACCCTTAGCCGTACCTACAAGTTCGCTGATTTTCTGCTACGGGAATTCATTCTTAAAGCCGATTACTACCTTGACCTGCACAGCGGCGACCTCCAGGAGGATTTGCACCCCTATGCCTATTTCCCCGGAAATGCTTCGGAATATGTCAATAACAAGTCACGGGAACTGGCAAGCCAGATAAATGTGGAATACATGGTTCGTTCAACCGCCACAACGGGGGCGTATAACTGCGCGGCACTGCACGGTGTGCCCAGCATACTTGTAGAGCGCGGCGGAGCGGGATTCTGCTGCCGTGAGGACATCGACGAATACAAGGACGATGTCATGCACGTACTGAAATATGTGGGCATGGCTCCCGGATACAGCCATGGCCATCACCATAAATTCACGCCTCGGGAGCTGACCAATGTAGAATATCTTGAGGCTGTCAGACCTGCCTGCTGGTATCACGAAAAACACAGCGGCGAACGGATTGAGAAGGACGAGCTGTTGGGTTACACCACCGACTTTTTTGGCGAAAAGCAGGAGGAGTTCCGCGCCAAATTCAGCGGAGTCATGCTGTATATGACACCGTCCTTTTCGATTACGCCGGGCCGCGTGCTCTGCGCCTATGCGGAGCTTCCTGAGGGCTATGTGTCTCAGGAGCCACATACCCACATCTATTCACATGGTCACACCCAAACGCTGTCGGAGGATGTGACG
>DOYB01000055.1 GCA_003518745.1 Selenomonas sp.
ACGACAACGCCCAGGGCGAGTACTATCTTCCCGATGTGTTGGAAATCCTTCGCAAAGAGGGTGAGAAAGTCTGGGCCGTGGCAGCGGATGATTTCGAGGAAACGCTTGGAATAAATTCCCGTTCGCAGCTTGCCGGGGCAGAGAAGATACTGCGTCATCGCAAGAATGAAGAACTGATGGCCAAGGGCGTTACTATAATGGATCCGGCCTCGACCTTCATAGACGCTGATGTGGAAATAGGTCAGGATACGGTGATATATCCCTTCACCTGGATTGAGGGAAAGACAGTCATAGGTGAGAACTGTGTGCTGGGGCCCAACAGCCGGTTCCAGGATATGGTGATTGGGAATGAGGTTACGGCACAGTTCGTGTATGGACATGAATGTGAGGTGGCAGATGGTGTCACCATGGGGCCGTACGTTCATTTGCGTCCCAACACTAAACTGGCGAAGGGCGTAAAAATCGGCAATTTTGTTGAGGTAAAGAATTCAAATATCGGAGAGGGAACAAAGCTGCCGCATCTTTCCTACATCGGGGATTGCGATATGGGCGCCGGAGTCAATATGGGCTGCGGCACCATTACGGTCAATTACGATGGCAAGAATAAGTTCCGTACGGTTGTAGGGGATAACGCGTTCATAGGGTGCAATACGAATCTTGTGGCGCCGGTTACCGTAGAGGATGGCGCGTATATCGGAGCAGGCTCCACTATCACTAAGCGTGTTCCTAAGGACTGCTTGGCAATTGCCCGCGCTAAGCAGACAAATATTGAAGGATGGGCTGATAAGCGTAAATAACCTATGTGTATTGAAGTGGTTATGTGGTATTGGAGGATTTAAAGATGGCATTTGACACCGGGAATCTTTGCATAATGACAGGTAACGCTAATCCTGATTTGGCGAAGAAGATTGCTGACCATATCGGCATCTGCCTGACTGATGTGTATGTGGGTCATTTCAACAACGGCGAGACGCAGGTCATGATTAGCGAAAGTATTCGAGGGAAGGATATTTTCATCATTCAGCCCACGTCTCAGCCGGTCAATGACAATCTTATGGAGCTGTTGATAATGGCAGATGCTTGCAAGAGAGCCTCTGCTCATAGTGTTACCGGTGTGGTACCATATTACGCTTATGCCAGACAGGATCGCAAGACCCGTGGCAGAGAACCCATATCGGCAAAATTGGTGGCCAATCTCATGGAAACGGCCGGACTCACCCGTGTAGTTACGGTGGATCTTCATGCGGGGCAGATTCAGGGATTCTTTGATATTCCGGTGGATCATCTGGCGGCCGCGCCTGTAATAGCAAATTATTTCCGTGCTCAGAAGTTTGAGAATGTGGTGGTGGTGTCTCCGGATCTCGGCGGTGTCACCAGGGCCCGCATATTGGCGGATCACCTTCACGCGCCTATTGCCATCATTGAAAAGCGTCGTCCGAAGCCGGGCTGTGCTGAGGTCATGAACCTTATCGGAGAGGTCAGGGGAAAGACTGCCATAATGATTGATGACATAGTTGACACCGCAGGCTCGCTGTGTGAGGGCGCGAAGGCCTTGCAGAGCCTGGGGGCGAAGAGGATATTTGCCTCCTGCTCCCATGCTGTTTTCAGTGAACCTGCCATTCAGCGCATCAATGAATCCTTCATTGAAAAACTGATAATCACGGATACTATCGCACAGCCCCCGGAAAAGCGCTCGGATAAGATAGTGACTCTTTCTATGGCGGGGCCCATTGGGGATGTAATCATGAGGATACAGTCCCATAGGTCCGTCAGTCAATTATTCAGATAATCATTGATACAGCGAAAGATTTCTCAAACCTATTGGACATGTACATGTTCAGTGCGCGGGAGGCGGAACCATGCCAGATACTTTTACGATGGAAGACCTTCGGAAGAAATTGCAGGAACGGCAGAATAAGATGACTCCTCAGAGGAAGGAAGTGCTCCAGATATTCCTGGATCATCCCGGCGAGCATTTAAGCGCGGAGGATGTTCACGATATCCTTCGGGAAAGGGACTCGGATATAGGGCTTGCCACTGTTTATCGTACCTTGGATTTGTTGAGCGATCTGGGCATTTTGCTGAAGCTGAAGCTTGATGACCGCTTCTGCAGCTATGAGATAAATACTACGGATCCGTCAGTACATCACCATCATCATCTGATCTGCACTAAATGCGATAAGATAATCGAGTTTGAGGAGGATCTGCTGGAGGATTTGGAAGAGGAAATCCAGAAGAGGCTTGGTTTCTATGTGACGAATCACGAGGTGAAGTTTTTCGGCTATTGCAAGGAGTGCAGGGAGCATCTTGAGAGTTAGGGAATTTTTTCTGGACAGTCAGAAGGAAATCATAAGCAAGCTGGTGCGTGAGGTTCTGTCACTGTTCAAGGTTCAGGTGACCGAGGATGGGGAGTTTTCCTCCCTGTCCATACGGCACCGGGTCATTCGTTCGGATTCCTGTGCGCGCGTCAGCACAGAGCTTGCCCTTGTGGAGCTTGGCGGGGCAAGGCACGTTTATCTTAAAAGCGGTGTCTTGCAGGAGGATGAACGGGAATCAGCAGGCATTCATAGAATGGTGAAGCGGAATCTTTACGATATTTTCGTTAAGGATTTGGGGAAGCCCCCTGCCCCATGGGGCATACTCCATGGTGTTCGTCCCACCAAGATAGTGCATCGATGGATACGTCTGGGACTGGATGAGCCGGCAATAGTGAGACGTCTGAGGGAAGATTACAGGGCGGGTACAGAGAAGTCTGCGCTTATAACGAAGATGGCTTTTCGGCAATTGCCCTTCCTTAGAACTTCCGATGAGAAAACCATCAGTGTCTATGTGGGGATTCCCTTTTGCTTGACAAGGTGTCTGTACTGTTCATTTCCTTCCCATGTACTGCCAAAGGAGGAGAAGCTTCGGGAGTTTATTTCTGTCCTTCGCAGGGACATTGAGACTGCAAGGGAAAGTGTTCGGCGGTACGGGTTTCGCGTCCAGAATATATATGTGGGCGGCGGAACCCCAACAAGCCTGCCGAATCTTTTTTTTGCTGAAATGCTGGAAATGGTATATAATGCATTTTATGGGCCTTCGGTGGTGGAATTCACTGTTGAGGCAGGACGTCCTGACAGTATGACAGATGAGAAGCTCAGCACAATGCTGCGTCTTGGAGTCACACGGGTCAGTGTAAATCCACAGACTATGCAGGAAAAGACCCTTGCTCGTATCGGAAGGCAGCATACCCCGGAGGATGCCGTTAGGATGTTCCATGCTCTCCGTAAGGCGGGCTTTTCGAATATCAACATGGATCTCATATTGGGACTGCCTGGGGAGACGGCGGAGGATGTTGAGGATACCATGAAAAGGGTTCTCGCCCTTGAGCCGGATGATGTAACTCTGCACGCGCTGGCTTTGAAGCGCGGCTCCCGATTGAAGATGAATCTTGAAGACTATGAGCTCCCCTCTGATGAGGAGACCAGACGGATGTACGAGGTTGCGATGAGGTATATCCGTGAGGCAGGGATGGAGCCCTATTATCTCTATCGGCAGGGCTATATGAGCGGGCAGCTTGAGAATGTTGGATGCTGCCGAAGGGGCGCCGAGGGGATGTACAACATCCAGATAATGGAGGAGCATCAGACGATTCTCGGCATGGGTGGCGCGGCCACCACTAAGGTAGTGGATTTTAGGGCAGGCCGCTTGAAGTCAACGTTCCACGCTAAGGATTTGATTACTTATTTGAGGGATGTTGAGTATTATATTAAAAAGCGGGATGCGCTTTTAGAAGAGGTATATGGATAAAGATATGGAGGCGTTGCGGGCTGAGTGACCGCTCGGTCTGGGAACATCCAACGCTTCGCCAAGCCGTTTTGCTAAAAGATCTTTTAGCACTTAATTAAGCATCCAAAGACGTCTAAACGCCCTTCGGTTGAACGATGACGTTTTTGGACGATTGACCGAATGCTAAAAAATCTTTCTTAACGCAAAATGCCAAAGCTTCGCTTATGGATGTCCCCAGACAGCCCCGGAGTATTTGCTCTTTGCTTTGATAACGCACAGCTAGGAGAACGGTTTTAAGGAGAAACTGGTCTCAAGATTTCAGTGTGAGGAGGACTTTTATGTTGACAAACGCGCCGCGGGGCACTAAGGATATACTGCCCGGTCAGGTGGATGCGTGGCTTTATGTGGAAGGCAAAATAAGGGATATCTGTTCCCGCTATGGCTATAAGGAAATCCGCACCCCAATGTTCGAGCATACAGAGCTCTTTCACAGGGGAATCGGTGAAGGTACCGATGTGGTGGACAAGGAAATGTACACCTTTACGGATAGGGGTGGTAGGAGCATAACCCTTCGTCCTGAAAATACCGCGTCGGCGGTAAGGGCATATTTGCAGAACAAGCTCTACGCGGAGGCTTCTCTTGTGAAGCTGTTCTACATAGGTTCTATGTTCCGTTACGACCGTCCTCAAGCCGGCAGAATGCGGGAATTCCACCAGTTTGGCATTGAGGCTCTGGGGGATGCCAATCCTGCGGTGGACGCGGAAATCATACTGCTCGCAATAGATTTTCTGGAATCCCTGGGGTTGGAAGAGCTGGAATTGAGCCTAAACTCCGTAGGATGTCCTAAGTGCCGGGCCGCGTATCGTCAAAAACTGCAGGATTTCTTCAGGGATAAGCTTGATACCCTTTGCGGCGACTGCAAGAAGCGCTTTGACAAGAATCCAATGCGCATTCTGGATTGTAAGGCCGACGCGGATAAGGATTTCATGAAGGAGGCTCCCAAAATCACGGATTGCCTCTGTGATGAATGCAGGGAGCACTTCAATGGTGTGCAGAAGCATTTATCCTCTGTTGGAGTGGACTATCGGTTGGATTCCAGACTGGTGCGTGGGCTGGATTACTATACCAAGACAGCCTTTGAGATCAAGTATGCTCCTCTTGGTGCCCAGAGTGCCGTGGCGGGGGGAGGCCGTTATGACGGTCTGATTGAGGAAATCGGCGGCAATCCAACTCCTGCGGTAGGTTTCGCCGTGGGACTGGAACGTGTTCTGATTGCGTTGGAAAAGCAGGGCCTTATTCCTGCGTGCGATACAGGGATTGATGCCTTTGTCGTGGCTCTGGGTGAATCCGCGGCAGCTCCGGCGTTTGAGCTGTTGACCAGGCTCCGCAGGGCAGGGCTTAAAGCAGGTATGGACTATGCGGGCCGGAGCATGAAGGCCCAGATGAAGCAGGCGGCTAAGGCCAATGCCAGATTCGCTCTTATACTGGGGGAAGATGAGCTTCGCGAAAACTCTGTCGTATGCAGGGATATGGAGAAAAGCGAGCAGGTTAAGATTTCTTCCGGTGAAATAATTGAAAAGTTAATGTCTGAGGTGAAGGATTGAATGGAAACTTTGAAGGGAATGAAGAGGACCCATGTTTGCGGCGCTCTTCGCAAATCGGATGTAGATGCTGAGGTATCATTGGCAGGATGGGTGTCAAGGCGCCGTGATCACGGTGGCTTGATTTTCGTGGATATGCGTGACAGATCAGGTCTTGTGCAGGTGGTATTCGATGCTGCCGCCATGGGGGAGGAGGCCTTCCACAAGGCTGAAACCATGCGTTCTGAGTTTGTCATCGGAGTTCGTGGAAAAATTCGCGCCCGCAGCGAGGATACGATCAATCCCAATATGGAGACAGGTGAGATTGAGGTCGTTGCCACGGAGCTTCGCATTTTGAATAAGGCAAAGACGCCGCCCTTCTATATCCAGGATGGGGTAGACGTGGACGAGATGGTGCGCCTCAAGTACCGCTATATGGATCTCCGTCGTCCTGAGATGCAGAAGAACATCATGCTCCGCCATCGTGTCACAATGATTATGCGTGATTATCTGGATAAGCACGGTTTTCTTGAAATCGAAACCCCAATGCTTTGCAAGAGCACGCCGGAAGGCGCCAGGGACTTTTTGGTTCCCAGCCGGTTGAATCCGGGCTGCTTCTACGCGCTTCCGCAGTCACCGCAGATCTTTAAGCAGCTTCTGATGGTTTCGGGCTTTGAGAAGTACTTCCAGATTGTGCGCTGCTTCAGGGACGAGGATCTCAGGGCAGACCGTCAGCCGGAATTTACTCAGCTGGATATCGAGACATCCTTCCTGGATCAGGAGGATATCCTGACTTTGATGGAAGGCCTTATCAAGGATATTTTTGAAACTACACTGGATGTGAAGGTTGAGACTCCTTTCCGCCGCATGGAATGGGATGAGGCTATGGAGCGCTATGGCTCGGACAAGCCGGATCTCCGCTTTGATATGGAGCTCATGGATATTTCAGAGTACGTCAAGGGTTCTGATTTCAAGGTGTTCTCCTCTGTTTTGGAGAATGGCGGACAGGTCAAGGTCATCAACGTTGAGGGCTATGCCAATATCCCGCGTCGTGAGCTGGATGGGCTCGTGCAGTACGTTCAGGGCTATGGCGCTAAGGGTCTGGCATGGATACAGTATGCCGAGGAGGGAATCAAGTCTCCCTTCAAGAAGTTCTATTCGGACGAAACCTTTGAGGAAATAAAGAAGGCAACGGGAGCAAAGACAGGGGATCTGCTCCTGGTCATTGCCGATAAGCCCCTTGTGGTGGCACAGGCCCTAGGTGAGCTGCGTCTGGAGATGGCGCGCCGCCGCGGACTCATTGACCCTGATAAGCTCTGCTTCCTGTGGATCGTGGACTTCCCCATGTTCGAGTATGTGGAGGAGGACAAGCGCTGGAAGGCTATGCACCATCCCTTCACGGCACCAAGGGAAGAGGATGTGCAGTATCTGAAGAGCGAGCCGGGCAGGGTAAAGGCCGTTGCCTATGACATGGTGCTCAACGGCGTGGAAATCGGCGGCGGAAGCCTTCGTATCTACAACAGCGAGCTTCAGGCGAAGGTCTTTGAGGCAATCGGACTGACTGATGAAGAAGCTCGGGCTAAGTTTGGCTTCATGATGGACGCTTTCGAGTATGGCACGCCTCCGCATGGTGGAATTGCCTTTGGTCTTGATCGGCTTATAATGCTCATGGCAAAGCGGAAATCCATCCGTGATGTCATTGCCTTCCCGAAGACCCAGAGCGCATCGGATGTTATGAGCCATGCGCCTTCAGAGGTGGATGACAAACAGCTTAGGGAGCTTTCGATTCGCACTGCCGTAGCAGCCAAGAAGGACAAGAAATAAGAATAGACATAGAATAGCAGCAGCCCATCACTTAAGTGATGGGCTGCTGCTATAATCAATCGATATCGAAGTATTCCGGCATCTGCTTTAAATCATCGTAATCGTTTTTTACGAGGGGAGTAAGTTTCTTGGCAATATATTTTTTTGCTTTTCCCTGGGTCCTTAAATCATCAAGTTCGGTGGAAACTGACCAGGGATAGAGGGGACGTATGCCTATAGTCATATTTCCTTCCTTGTCCTGCACGCATTCCAGCCCAATCTTTTTGATTTGGCTTTCCAGGCTCAGTCCCTGAAGCTTCTTGTCCTTGATGTCGAGCTGATCTCTCAATTCGAGAGATTCCAAGGGAATACCAAAAATTCGCATGATTATTCCTCCCTATTGTGCTTGCTAAAACTTTATCCCTTTCATTATAACCTAAGTGAGCTTTGAAAGCTAGTAGTTAAAATTCAAATTTTCAAATATTTCATTAACACCAATATAATCATTTTAAGTATGGAAATCGACGAATCTTATGTTATAATAACCACTGGAGGCGCTAAAAACTCTAAGGGAGTTGGGCGCGGAGTTCAAGATGGGCGGCCGTCACGCGGCGTGCTGCCTGTACTATAAAAACTATGGGGGAGCGTTTGTTTCGGTGAAGATGTTAGCTCGGCATTTGACGGTAGATCTCTATAATTGCAAGACGGAAAGAATGCAGGATTCGGATATGGTAAAAGCCAATCTGCAGACAATCCTTCGGGAAGCCGGGTATCAGCCATTGGAGGTGGCTGCTGCCAATATTTCTGAAGACCATTTCACCGTTCTGTCGGTTTTTGAGCAGGGACATATTGCGCTTCATGCCTACATGAAGCTGAGGTATGTGGCGATTGACATTTTTCTTTGCAAGGAGAATGCTGAACCGGAACATCTGTTCAAGGTGCTTCGGAGCTTCTTTAAGCCGGATAAGATAAAGACTACGCTTCTCAAGCGTGGCGATTTCGGTAAGGAAAGGGAAATCAAGCCGAAGACAAAGACCCGGGTTGCTCCCTTGCGTAAGATACACAACACCGGAGCCAAAGTCATAAGGATTTTGGCACGTAGAAAGAATCAATAAAAATTGGGCTGTCGCTGAAGGAAATCCTTGGCGGCAGCCCTGTTTGCTAATGTCACATTCAAGATTATGTTTTTGCTGCATGCTTAGAATGGTTACCGCCTTCAATATTCTGACGATTCCTGAAACCAAACCAGAGAAAGGCGCATCCGCTCAGCAGGAAGGCGGCGGCAGCAGTGACCTGGGCGCTTTTCAGCATGTCGAAAGCAAGGTTGACGTAATCCCCTCTGAGGTATTCCAGGAAGAAACGGGCAACTGAATACAGCATTATGTAAAGGGCGAAGCACTGTCCCTTTGCATGATTTGTGCTGCGGAATATCAGGAGCAGAGCAAAGATTACTATATCCAGCTGACCTTCCCATACCTCAGCGGGCCATAGCGGCTGACTGCCGTATGTGTGATGGGCAAGGGTGGTGTCGGGATACACGATGCCGTAGGTACTTCCCGTAGGAGCACCAAAGGCATCTCCGTTAAGCAGGTTCGCGCACCGTCCAAGGGCTTGCCCGAGGATCATGGCGGGAGCGAGAAGGTCCGCTAGCAGCAGGGTGTCGAGTTTATGCGCTCTTGAATACCAGATACCTGTGAGAGCGCCGAGAAGCAGCCCGCCCTGTACAGCCATGCCTCCCTGCCAGACATTCAGTATTTCCGTTAGGTGGTTCTGATAATATTCCCAGTCGAAAAAGAATACATCCCAGAGGCGGGCGCCAAGCAAACCCGCGATACCGCCATATATGCCGATATCCACGATGTGCTTTTCGTAGCCATGACCATCCTGCTTCGCAAAAAAGTATCCGACCCCTGTGGCGAGTATAATGCTGAGGGACAGCACTAATCCGTAGGTGCGTACCGGAAAATCTCCTATATAGAATAGATACTGGTGCATAGAACATCTCCTATTGCGGCTTGTGTCAGAACTCGTTCAGATCTACGAAGGGATCCCACACTATTCATCTTCTATGAGCGTGTCGGTACTGCTTCTCGTTGTTTCCTTTTCGGTATTTTCCATGCAGCTCAGCAGCAAATTCTCCAGTTTCCGTGGCTCGATTGGCTTGGACAAGTAGGCATCCATGCCGGATTTTCTGGCGCGCTCCATGGCTTCGTCAAAGGCATCAGCTGTCATTGCTATAATCGGAATGGTCTGAGCATCGGGACGCCGGAGCAGGCGAATGTACTCAGCTGTCTGATAGCCCGTCATTATGGGCATCTGCACATCCAAAAGGATAGCCGCGAATTCCCTCGGCTTTGAATGGCAGAATCTCTTAAGGGCACGGGCGCCATTCTTTTCCCAAACGGATTCGATTCCCAACATATCGAGAATCCTCTGGGCAATCTCACCGTTTATCTCGTTGTCCTCAGCGATGAGAACCTTGCCCTGCAGACGCTTTCTTTTTTGAGGTTTATCTATTTCATCGGTGGAAGCTTCGGCGGCCTGTGAGGCTTCTGTCAGCTTTGCCTGAAATTCCAGCTTGATGGTGGTACCTTTTCCGACGGTGCTTTCGACGGACAGGGTTCCCTTCATGAGTTCAGCGATATTCTTTACAATGGAAAGGCCAAGGCCGGTGCTGACAGTGCCCTCCTGACGATATGGGTTCTCATTTTCCTGGGCGAAGGGACGGAACATTCTCTTTTGGAAAGCCTTGCTCATGCCGATGCCGGTGTCCCTGACCCCCATGGTAATCAGGCAGTGTTCCGGCTTTTCCTCTCTGGCGGATATAATCAATGTGATACGGCCGCCGTCGGGGGTATATTTGACCGCGTTGGATACAAGATTCAGAAGAAGTTGCTTTATACGGACCTTATCCACGAAGAAATGCTGGAAGTAATCCATACCTGTTTCCTCTATGGTGAAAATCTGGTGCTTTTGTTCGCAGAGGGTTTCAAAAATATGAATCATATCCCCCATGAGCTCTCTATAGCTGCAAGGGGTGAGCTTCAGCTCAAGGGTTCCGCTGTCCAGCTTTGCCACGTCAAGCACATCATTGACAAGGCTTAGGAGCAGGTCGCCTACGGAGCGGAGCTTTTTCAAATCCTCTAAAAGCTTTTCCCTGTCATCAATATCCCGTATGGCGAAGTTTGTCAGATTATTGACCAGTCCAATGGGGGATCTGATATCGTGGCTGACACGGGAAACGAATTCTGCCTTTGCCTGATTCGCTTGCTCCGCGGCTGCGAGAGCCCGCTGGGTGCGTTGAATCTGGCGCTGCTCCTGGGCGTAGATCGCGGTGATGTCGGAGTGCATTATAAGCACATCGCCATCCGGCTGATCAAGCCAGTAATAGCGCAGCAGCCTGCGATTGACCTCGCCGTTCTCTATACTTTCGTATGTTATGGAATAGCGTCCGTCCTTTTTCAGCTTGCTGCAGATTTTCCTTATGGAGGTGTCCTTCCACCACTGATTAAAATCCTTTGGCGAAACCACCGCGCTGCGCATTATTTTGCGATCTTTGTCGTAATCCGCTATTTCGTCCATCTGACTGTAGATACTGTCGCTTTTTCGATAGAAGAACTCAAAGGTACTGTCCTGGGGATTCAGCAATCCCACGAAGTCGAATTCGTCACTGGATATGCGCCGCATAATCTGCTCACGGCGTTTTTGGTCGTTGATGTCGATATTGCAGGCGATTCCCTCGATGTCCCCGGAAATCGGGTTCTGCATCAGCAGCAGACGGCCATTTCGCCATGTACGGTTCCCGTCAGGCAAAAGAAGGGGATATTCAAAGGAGAATTCGCTGCGTCCGTGGTAGAAGGCAGATACAAGCCATTCTCTGTTGGCTCTGTTCTTGAGGTGCTCCTTTATGTCAGAATCCGCCACATGGTCAACAAGATTTCGGAAAAATTCATCCGCGCTGCCCTGTTCAGTAAGGAAAATGCTTGCGTTCTGCCCCTGGGGCTCGCCGCACCAATTCCTTGTGAGATTCAGCTGAACTGATGCAGTGGTGGATGGGTAGATCTGCATAATCTGCCGGGATACATTTGTATACTTCATTTCGGAGAGCTTGCGCAGGGTAACATCCTGTGTGAATCCATAGACAATGTCGGATTTTTTTTCATTGTCGAGGAAACGGTACATGGCAAGATGGATATAAAATGAGGGGTTTTCGTCAGTCAACTGCAGACGAAGGTCTGCCTCAGCCATGTCAGCGCCACTCTCAATGCGAGAAAAAGTTTCAAGGTAGGTGGGGATGTCCTCTTCAGCAACTATAAACAGAAAACTGTCCCGTTCCAATTTCTCATGGCAAATGTTCAGCTTTTCGCGCATACGGAGGGAGTTCTCCGTTTCACATATTAAGTTGATTTCATGGGATGAAACATCATAGGTCCACACATTTATCTGTGCGGCTTCAGCAACGATCTTATTTAATCGCTTCATGTTTGATAATTCTTGCACGTTCATAATTCCCTACTTTTCAGTCTTTTTGAAATGCAGCAATATCGGCAGAAATCTCCGGGTCACTTATACTACAATATTCTAACAGGATTACGGGGCTTTCGCAATAATACAAGCCGCGAAATCGGGCTTGCAGGATAAATATTTCGTATGCGGCTGATCAGGCTGCGCAGGAAATTAAATAAAATAGACTATTCTGAAAAAAATACAGACTGCCTTGACAGTCATAGGGAAAAAAAGTAAAATGTATGGGATAGCTATATCACAGGCAAGTGATAAAAAAGAGGAGGTGAGCATCATCGTTGAAATAGTTTTAGCTGTAATCGTTGCAATCTTTGTTGGTGGTGCCGGCGGATATATGGCGCGCAAACAAACAGCCGAAAAGGCTATTGGTTCTGCAGAGGAAGAGGCGCGGCGTATTCTGGATGAGGCAGAGACCAAGGGAGAGAATAAAAAGAAAGAGGCTGTGATGGAGGCGAAGGAGGAGATCCATCGCCTGCGTCAGGAACTTGACAGGGACACTAAAGAACGGAGAAGCGAGATTCAGCGGCAGGAACGCCGGATTGTGCAGAAGGAGGAAAATCTGGATCGAAAGCTGGATTCGCTGGAGAAGAAGGAGAACAACCTGAGCCGCAAGGAGGCAAAGCTGGATCAGAGCCAGGCCGCCATTGACGAGCTCCATGAGCAGCAGAAGAGTGAGTTGGAAAGGATTTCATCCTTGACAACCGAAGAAGCGAAAACGATGCTCATGGCCGAAGCTGAAGAGGAACTGAAGCATGAAAAGGCCATGAAAATCAAGGAATACGAGCAGCTGCTCAAGGATGAGTCTGACAAGAAGGCCAGGGAGATACTATCCTTGGCGATTCAGCGGTGCGCCGCGGACCATGTCGCGGAAACCACTGTTTCCGTGGTCGCGTTGCCTAACGATGAAATGAAAGGCCGTATAATCGGAAGAGAAGGCCGCAATATCCGTGCTCTTGAAACTTTAACAGGGATTGATTTGATTATCGATGACACGCCTGAGGCTGTCATATTGTCCGGTTTCGACCCTGTGCGCAGGGAAATCGCGAGAATAGCCCTTGAAAAGCTCATTACGGATGGCAGGATACATCCCGCGCGTATTGAGGAAATGGTGGAAAAGGCAAAGCGCGAGGTGGAGCAGAGGATCAAGGAAGCCGGAGAGCAGGCCACCTTTGAGATAGGCGTACACAGTATCCATCCCGAGCTGATAAAGCTGCTGGGGCGTTTGCGCTATCGTACCAGCTATGGGCAGAATGTTCTCAATCACTCGATTGAGGTTGCTCATTTGGCAGGAGTTATGGCCGCCGAGCTGGGTGTGGATGTTACCCTTGCCAAGAGGGGCGGTCTCCTCCATGATATCGGAAAGGCCGTCAGCCATGAGGTGGAAGGCCCCCATGTGGTGATTGGCGCGGATCTTGCCAAGAAATATCGCGAATCAAAGGATGTTATAAATGCCATAGCGGCTCATCATGGGGATATTGAAGCAACTTCGGTTGAGTC
>DOYB01000089.1 GCA_003518745.1 Selenomonas sp.
AATCGAGAGCCTTGTGTTCTGTGAACTTTTGCAGGCAAATTTGACGAAATTCTTTGTCCTGTCGGCCATAACGGGCAGAAATGAAAGCCCATGGCAGCACGATCGCATCTTTGATCAAGTCGGCGGCATCGAATACAAGGGCGCCTCGACGAGTTTTTCCATGCATGAGGGCAAAACCGTGGGGGATTCCCAGGACCCAGAGAACTGTCGCCCCCAATCCATATGCCAGATAGTTTCCATGGTTCAGAAAGCGATTTGCGTTGTCATGGGAGTCAGGATTTCTCGTAAAGTCTGTGGTATCCGTTCTACCGGCAGTGTAGGCATAGAGGTTTTTGGTGAATTGGGCTTCTGCGCTTAAAAGTTCCGTAATACGATTTGCCTGACTGATACAGGTCTGGAATTTTCGGATGGACTGGTCGATTTCCCTGTCGTCAGGGTATAGCCCTTCTTGTTGAAGTTCTCTGTCCTTGTTCCAGACACGGAGAAAATAGTCACATCGGGCATGCTGCAGTTGTTTCGCGGCAGCGAGCCGTTTCGATTCATCGAACCAAAAGGAAAGCCAGCCTTGGACATATTCTGTTGGGCGGTATTCGCTCTGGGGGGTGAGCCATTCGACTTCTGTACCGGAAAACAGAGGTGTGCCGCCACCGCCGCAAAATCCGACCAAAACACCGGCTGCGGCCAACATGCGCATGGCGGCTTGTGTAATAGATGTACCTGTACCAAGCAGAATAACCGTTGTGTTCCCAATGGGGATATTCCAATAGAGATTTTCTTTCTTTCCTTCTGTCAGATACAGGACGCGGCCGTCTTTCTGCATAACCCGACATTTTTCAAGATAGTAAATATTAGCCCGTTTTGAATGTAGTATGGTCTTAAGATCAGTGGGAGTGATATCCTGTTTCTTCATGGCATAATCCTCCAAACTCTTTGTATAGCTTGACCTAATCCAATAGTTCTATCAATAGAGCTCAGTTACCTCTAATTCAGAGGCTATTTTTAGATAAGAATTTTATGTAGTGAAATTCCCGGCGAATGACATAAACGCAAACTACTTTTGTTGAACCAGATTCTGACCAACAATGAAATAGCTCGCCAAGGTTACATAACCATGACGAGCTATTATGAGCACGTATGTGAAAACTAAGGAAGTGCCGTGCACCGAATGGTACGCACGGTGGTGGGAGAGGGCGGCTGATCAAATAATGGTCAGCCGCCTATTCGATTAGTGGTCTCAGAAATGAGGTTACTTTTTCGTAGTAGAGCTTGCGTTCCTTTTGCACTGAAACGGCGTGGCCGGCTCCCTGCACTATGAACAGCTCCTTCTTTGGAGCATTGCAATGCTCATACAGGGAGGTTCCCATTTCCACCGGCACGAGGGCATCAGCGTCTCCGTGAATGAACAGTATGGGAACCCTGGAGTGATTGACCGCGTAGTAGGGATTTGCGTCCTGCAAGGAAAAGGCCGCGAGATTTTTACAGGCCATATCCACGAAATGCATAAAGGGGAAGGGCGGCAGGCCAAAACTCTCCTTAAGCTGATGTGCCAGAATCGCGTAGGCGCTGGTATAGCCACAGTCTTCGATGGAGGCCTTGACTGTGGGAGGAAGCCCCTGGGAGGCGGAAGCAATCATAACGGTGGCTGCTCCCATTGATACTCCGTGGAGGACTATCTTGGCACCGGGATATAATTCCGTTATTCTCCAGGACCAGTCCACCAGGTCCTGACTTTCCCTGTATCCAAGGGTAACATATGAGCCCTCGCTGCCTCCGGAGGCGCGAAGATCCGGTGTCAGCACATGATAACCAAGCTTTAGGTATGTTGACGCAATGAACCATGAATTCTGCTGAGTACAGCCATATCCATGCACTATTATTGCCCATTTGTCGCTTTCCTCATCAGGCCAGAAATGTGTAGCCTGCAGAGCAAGCCCATCGGTGGAACGAAGATGCCAGGTCTCGGAAGGCGCGTTGGGTGGATTGAACTGCCTTTTCTCGGGAGGCATCAGCAGGGCAAAGGCACGAGGAGGCCCCTGGGGATCGCCAAAGCTGCCCCGTTCAAGGGCAAATCCAACCAAATAGTCGCCGGCAAAGTAAGCAATTCCTATAATTATGATAGATGATACCAGAACCGCGGTTAAAATAATTGCCAAAAGAATTTTTTTCAATGAGCGTTCACCTCATAAACAATCAGCCCTAGCTGCTTGCCTAAGGCAGACAGCTAGGGCTTACCGTGAAAACGCCTTACGCCTCAAACGTGAGGACTTTGGAATTAAAGTTTGGGACCGGCAGCTACGAGAGCCTTGCCTGCGGCATCGCCCTCATACTTCTTGAAGTTATTGATGAAACGTCCGGCCAAATCCTGAGCCTTCTTGTCCCATTCAGCGGCATCCGCGTATGTGTCCTTGGGATCCAGAATCTTGGTGTCGACGCCCTCCAGCTCCGTGGGAACTTCGAAATCAAAGTACTTGATTTTCTTTGTGGGAGCTGTCTTGATGGCTCCGCCGAGAATCGCGTCGATGATACCGCGAGTATCCTTGATAGAGATACGCT
>DOYB01000099.1 GCA_003518745.1 Selenomonas sp.
AACCAAATCTCCAAGTTTCCAGCCATGATGGAGTGGACCTGAACCTTTGCCTAAATCAAGATTGGCCTTTATGGCGCCTGTGACATATTCCTTGGCAAGTCTTACGGCATCGATTAGAGCTTTTCCTTTTGCCAGATTTGAGGCTATTGCGGAGGACAGGGTACATCCGGTTCCATGGGTGTTGGGTGTATCTATGCGCTCGCCCTTTATCCAGACGGGGCCTTCAGCGGTAAAAAGCAGATCATCAGCATCTCCCATACTGTGCCCCCCCTTGCACAGTACATTGCAGCCATACATTCCGTGAAGCTTCCGGGCGGCAGCTTCCATATCGGAATGGCTCTTTATGCTAAGCTCCGAAAGGGCTTCAGCTTCCATCAGATTAGGGGTTATAACGGAGGCTAGAGGGAAAAGCTTTTCCTTCAGCTCTCCAATGGCATCTTCGCTCAGGAGTCTGGCACCGCTGGTGGCGATCATTACCGGATCAATGACGATATTCTTAGCGTGGTAGTGACGTAGCCTTTCGGCGATTATTCCGGCAAGATCCGCTGAGAAAACCATGCCTACCTTGACGGCATCCGGAAATATATCTTCAAATACGCTGTCAATCTGCGCCGAAAGGATTTTGGAATCTGTCTTTGCTATGGCAGCAACGCCTGTGGTATTCTGCGCCGTCAATGCTGTAATCGCGCTCATGCCGTAAACGCCGTGGGCAAGCATGGTCTTCAGGTCTGCCTGAATTCCCGCGCCGCCGCTGGAATCACTTCCGGCAATTGTAAGAACTGTATTCAATATAGTTGGATTATTCAAATTTCTCAACTCCTTATCTGCCCTTCGTTACCTCTGTAATTCTTTTCGTTTCATACTTTACCTTTAGGGGAGTTGTTTGTCAATAATCGTATTGAATTTCATCTTGATTTATCCTATTTCCTTGGACTTTGCCATGTAATGTGATACAATAATGACAAGTGTGTATTGATAGCGGATTTAGGAGGGCATGTCTATGGAAACAACCCAAGTAACAAAATTTCGCAGGGAAGTATTGAAGCGTATTGCCAAGTATACCTGGAATGATTGCCTGCCGGAGCATATATATGATGTCCTGTACCAGATGGTGCAGGACAATACCCCAAGGGTTAGATGCTGTGTCCATAAGGAAAGGGCTGTGCTTAAAAATCGTATACAAATGGCACTCTGGCAGCCCCTTGGGGTGAATATAGTCAATGCGGCAAAGGCAGCCCTTGATGGGAGCTTCGACAAGACGCTTCCTGTCATGGATGTCCTTCCCGATGCCTGTGATGCCTGTCCTATCGATAAGTACTATGTTACGGATATGTGCCGTCACTGTATTCAGCACAAGTGCATTGACAACTGTCCAAAGCATGCGATCAGTATTCAGAATGAAAGGGCATGCATCGACCGTGATGTTTGTATTGAATGCGGCCGATGCGCGAAGTCATGTCCTTACGGGGCAATAATCGAAATCACGCGTCCGTGTATAAGGGCATGCGCGTTGGATGCTATGTCCTCAGGCACAGACAAACGGACGGTCATTGACTATGGTAAGTGTGTAAGCTGTGGAAACTGCAGGGATGCCTGTCCCTTCGGCGCGCTGGATGAACGCAGCATGATCGTTCAGATTCTCTTAGCCCTTAAATCCGGGAAGAAGGTCGTGGCCATGCTGGCACCGTCCTTTATAGGCCAATTCGGGCCCAAGATAACTCCGGCTCAGGTCATATCAGGCCTTAAGAAGCTTGGCTTCAGCGATGTGGTTGAGGTAGCCGTAGGCGCGGATATCACCACCCTTGCGGAGGCTGAGGAGTTCAAGGAAAAGGTTCCTGAGAAAATTCCATTCATGACCAGCTCATGCTGCCCCGCCTTTGTGGAGCACGTCAAGAAGCATTTCCCCGAATATGAAGAAAACATATCAAAGACCACATCACCCATGGTGTCCTGCGGAATTTGGGTGAAAAAGAAGTACGAAGGGGCGCTTACATGCTTTATAGGTCCCTGCATAGCCAAGAAGGTGGAGGGCATAAACCATGGCGACAGCATTGACTTCGTAATGACCTACGAAGAGCTTAAATGTGTCTTTGATGGGGTAGATATAGCCCTTGAGCTGCCTGTGGAAAATGAATACCATACTGCGGCTACCGGAGGCGGTATAGGTTTTCCGCTTAACAGGGGTGTACAGGGCTCCGTCAAGGCACTCCTTGAAAAGGAGAACGGAAGCTGTGACGCTGTCATGGACTATGCCGATGGTCTTAGGAATTGCCAGGATAAGCTCACCCAGGTAAAGAAGGGGACCCTTAACCTTCAGTATTTTGAGGGAATGGCTTGTCAGAATGGCTGTGTAGACGGCCCCGGTACTATTGCCCAGCAGGGCTTGACGCGGGTTCTGGTGACAAAGTTCGCGAAGGCCGCCGCCAATCAGGTAAGTGATGAAAATTCTGAGGCTGTTGAGGCCGTGAAGGAATTGGATTTCGAGGTAAAGAACAAATGACGTGTTTCAGATGATGTGAGCAGCCTTACATCTCTATAAAAAACGAGACCGATTACATCCCATTCTTATGTAAGTTGGGCATATTCGGTCTCGTTATATTTTTATAGCTTCATGTTCAGTTTCTCGTCAGGATAGATATTCGTTCCCTTGATGGTGGCTTCCAATGACAATCCTTTTTTCGTCATTTGGTAAACCCATATCCCCTTTCTCACAACGACTGCCCCTTCAATTGAATCGCCGTCTTCTCCGTCATTGGCAGCTGCCTCAGCAGAGCCACCGACCTTCCAATCATTTTTGGTGAAGGAGTCCCATGCCTCCTTATTGGCAATCACGAAAATCAGGTCGTATTCCTTGACTCCGAGACCCAGACCGGCACTTGATTCTTTCATCCGCATATAGATGCGTTCCCCGGTTTGGTTATTGACTGCTACGCCGCGTCCATGGGCGCTGCCAAAAATCCCAAGCTTCATGCCGGTGTTGCTCAGGGTCGCATAGGCATAGGAGTTATCTATCACCCATTGTGCAGATGGCACCCTCTCATATAGACGTTCCAATGCCTGTTCAGACAGTTGTTCAATTTCTGTCCGCTCCTTAACTGCTTTTGCCGCTTCCTTTGCGGCATTGTCGCTGTCTGCCGCTAATGCCGGAACAGACAGCATTACACATAGCAGCATTACCAGAACTGAGCAAATAAATCCTCTTTTGTACAACATACACTTCCTCCTTTTTTTATAACCACTGACTCCTATTATATCATTTTTTCAAATTGAGATAGAATTTTCAACAAAGTCTATGCCATTAATAATTCATTTTAATATTAAAAACATACGTCTTTCTTAAAAAAATCAAGTATATCAAGAATTTAATCTTCATATACCTGATTTTATTTACCAATGATATTTTTCTCCACGATTGATCTTGAAGGCTCTGTATATCTGCTCCACAAGAAGAAGTCGAACCATCTGGTGTGTGAAGGTGAGCCTTGAAAAGCTTATGCGCTTGTCCGCGGCTTGTCTTACCTCATCTGAAAGTCCGAAGGGGCCTCCTATGAGGAAGGTTATACTACTTTTGCCTTGAAGTCCCAGCTCATTTATTTCAGCTGCCAGTTCCTCTGAGGAAAGTCCCTTTCCATGAACGTCCAGCACGTAGAGCCAGCTGTTTTCAGGTACACGTGCCAGAAGGCGTTCCCCCTCATGCTTGAGAATCTGCTCCTTTTCAGCAGGGGAAGGGGAATCCTTCATCTTTTCCTCTTGGATTTCGCGTATTTCCAACTGGGTAAAGGGCTTCAATCGCTTCTGAAATTCCTCTATCCCATCAGATAGGTATTTTTCCTTTATTTTTCCGGCGCAGACAATGGTGATACGCATCAGTTACTGTTCTGGGGCATTTCCTCAAGCACTACATTCGCGGTGCCTTCATGCCCATCCCTGTCATAGACAACGACAACAGTGTCGCCAACCTTGTGTTCACCGACGATGTTGCGTACCTCGGTGACGGAGTTGACCTCTTTGCCATCAAGCTTCAGTATGACATCCCCGCGCTGGAGACCTGCGCGCTCGGCCGGAGCTCCAAGGGTTACTCGGAATACATAGACTCCCTTATCGATATTGAGCTGATATCCATAACGGGCCGCCGTGGGCTTGTCAAAGACGGATACGCCAAGGTAGGGTCGCGCCACATAGCCCTTGTCCATAAGCTCGTTGATAATGGACTGTACGGTATTTATGGGGATGGCGAATCCCATGCCCTCAACTCCGCTGGCTGCCAGCTTGGCACTATTGATGCCTATGATCATGCCGTCTGCGTTCACCAGGGCGCCACCTGAGTTGCCGGGGCTGATAGCAGCGTCTGTTTGCAGGAGCTTTACTCTCTTATCGCTTATTTCAAGGGTACGGTTCAATGCGCTGATGACGCCCGCCGTTACGCTGCCCTGGAACTCCAGTCCCATGGGATTGCCAATGGCTATGGCAGGCTCTCCTACTACCACATCATCCGAATTTCCGAAGGTGGCTGTAGGAAGATCGTCCGCGTCAACCTTGACCACGGCGATATCCGTAAGCTCATCGGCGCCTATGAGCTTGCCCTTGAGGCTCCGTCCATCGGCAAGGGAAACGATGAGCTCCTTGGCTCCGCTGATAACATGATTGTTGGTAACGATATAGCCATCCTTTCGGAAGATAACCCCGGAACCTACTCCTTCGGTTTCCACAGGATTGTTGAACCAGTCTCGTGCCACCGCCTTGTTGGTTATGCCTACCACCGTAGGGCCAACCGATTCGGCAACCCTTACTACGGGTGTGTTACGTGCCGCGGATATGTTTTTTCCATGGGAAGAACTCTGTGCCGGAGCGCTTGCCGCGGGTGCGGTGGATGTAGAGTTTTCCTCCGCGGCTGTTCCGGTAGAACAGCCTGCAAAGGAACTGGCGGCCAATGCTAAGGCGACAGTCGATACTAAAGCGTAATGTTTCCATTTTTTTAAACCGGTTTTCATTTCAATCACTCCGTTATGAAAAATATATCATGTGCAAAGCCCTACAGCCTTTGTCTGAGAGGTGAGCAAAAGCTCAGTCTGTATGCCATGCTGATCCAGGATTGCCTGTATTGTATGCTTCGCAAGGTCAGGCCGATTGTTTTCATGGGACAAATGAGCCAGAAAGACATGTTGGGGAACACGGCGCATTCGAGCCAGCGCCCAGGCTGCGTCGCTGTTTGCCAGATGCCCCCGGTTTGACAGGATACGCTGCTTCAAGGGCCAGGGATATGAACCGTTACGAAGAATGCCAGGGTCATGGTTTGCCTCAAGCACCAGCACATCCGAGCCTTCTAATGCCTTCTGCACCGTGGAGCTTACAAAGCCAAGGTCGGTGGCAAGGGTGCATTTTCCGGAGCCGCACAGGCGATATCCAACGGGATCTGCCGCGTCATGGAGAATAGAGAAGGCTTCTATCCTTATGCTGCCTACTCGGAATTCATCACCTATGGCGTGAAGCCTGTCCTGAGGGAGCCGATTTACGTTCCTCATGCTGGCAAATGTTCCGGCTCTTGAGTATATAGGAAGATTATACCATTTTTCAAGGGTCTCCAGTCCGGCGATATGGTCAATATGCTCATGTGTTATGAGCACGGCATCCAGTTCAGAGGCATCAACACCGTGGGATGCCAGGCTTTTCTTTATGCGCGTCGCGCTTATGCCTGCGTCCAACAGGATACGTGTCCCATCCATTTCGACATAGACCGCGTTTCCCTTGCTGCCACTGGCCAGAACCAATACCTGCATGTGCTAAATCCTCCAATCGGCTTTATCTTAATCAGCGAATCTGTAAAAATCCTGTATTTAATAGAATCCTAATATATCTGATATATTAGGGAAGGATTAGATATAATCAAATTGATGACAGCTCCAGTATATGCTGAAGCAGTTTCTCTGGAAAAAACACGCCCTGACCGAACAGGATTCCCCTTGGCAGGGTATTGAGCATTTCAGCATAGGGAACAAAGGAAGTGTCTGCCTTTTCCAGCATGGGAAGGTCAATCCTGCTGTCTCCCGCGCAGAATATCTTCCTTGGCAGAAAACGCTTTCTCAGGCGTTCCAAGGCTGTTCCCTTGTCAATGCCGGGAGGGAAGAAGTAGATTTTCCTCCCAGAGGCCTCAACCGTCAAGCTTGTCATTTCCCTGCAGCGTGCTGATTCGAGCGCCGCGGCTGCTTCATCCTCGCAGGAGACAAATAGGTACATCTGATCCACCAGCCTGCAGTGGATAAAGGTCTTGTTTGGACTCAGTAGGGCATGAAGACGTCCAAGCTCAGCAGCGTGCAGCCGCACCATCTCAAGTGAGGCCTGCTGCCAGGCTTCGTCCACCTCTCCGTTTATCAGCAGGAGGGAACCGTTTGTGGTCAGAGCCAGCTTGGGACTGCAGCCCTCAGGCCATTTAATTCTCCGATATTGTTCAAGGGAACGGGTGGTGATGGGAACGAATTGAGTTTGACGGCATACATCCCTAAGCAGTCTTATGGTTTCCTTCGTAAAGAAGCCATGGGGCTTTTCCTGGTAATATTCCACGCATACCGTATCTGTATTCTCAGGCAGGTGCTTCTGTGTGAAAAGAAGTGTATTATCCAAATCGCTTGCAAATATGATTTCGCTCATGTATCTGCCATTGCCCGTATCAATCCGCAGGCCTTGTAATTGCGCAGCGGATATTCCAGCAATTCGACTCCTTTCTCCTCTGCCAGCTGATAGAGATGTCCCAAATGCTCCTCATCATGCAGGCTGTGTACCAGAAGCTTCCAGGGCACCCTTCTGAGCAGTACTCTTGTTGCCTCTCCGATACTGGGCTTCACCAGATTGATATCTCGAATCCCGAAAGCCTTGCAGATTTCCTTCACCTCTTCTATGCCCTTTTGCGTAGCTTCATCCTCTTCCATAGGTATATCTTTGGAGAAGGAAAAATGGGATTCTATGGTGTTTATGAATTCGTAGGTCAGGTCTTCCTTTTCCAGTTCCCTATAGAATACAGCCCCATGAAAATCCTCGGGCCCTATGATGTCACTTCGCAAAAAAGTCCGGCTCAGCAGGCCGGAAACCGTAGAATTCAGGCAGGAACTGGGAATCAGGAAGTCCTTTCTGGTGCCCCATTTTTCCGCGATACACGCAGGGTCGGAGAGTACGGCAAGACCGGGACTCACTTCGGGATAGTCCAACATAGCCTCGTTAAGCTGATGGCTTATGGCGCCCTTTCCTGTCCAGCCGTCAACAAACTGAAGGGAGTCGGCAGGGTGCCTTGAAAGTATGTGATTCATGGCATTCCTGTCTATGCCAACTCCACGGATTATTGAGATTGTGTAATGGGGAATCTCAGCGTGGTATTTTCTTTGCAGATAGTTTTTTATGAGAATGCCTATTGGTGTGCCTGCTCTGGCAAGAGAAATCAGCACAGTACAGGAGCCCTTTTCCTGCCATATCTTCTCAGCGACAGAGGCAGTTGCCCGGGCAGTAATGTCACTGTAACGCTTCAATGCATCCTCATAGGTTTTCAAATAGGCAGGGGAGGGACGGTATTCTATGGGAAGCATTTCCGAATAATGCACCCCGCTTTGAATTCTCCGCTCCCTTTCCTCTGTTCCAAGGGGAGTTACAAGCCCCGTAATGTCCTTGAGGAGGATTGTTACATCCTCCTCCTTGTATGAACTGAATTTTTCCTTCATTTGCCGCATCTTTCCAGTGCTCTGTGGGCAATGTCCTTGCGATAGTGGACATCCTTGAACTTAACCTCACCCACACCCTTATACGCCTTTTCCACAGCCTCTTTGACACTGGCGGCCTTTGCCACGATGCCAAGAACCCTGCCGCCTGCTGTGACTATCTTGCCGTCCTTTTCGGCTGTTCCCGCATGGAAGGCGATCGTATCAAGAGCCTTTGCCTTTCCAAGCCCCGTTATCTCATGTCCCTTTTCATAGGATTTGGGATATCCTCCCGCGGCCAGCACTACGCATACCGCGCTGCCATCGCTCCAATGGATATCCTGTTCCCCGAGCCTTCCATCGGCGCAGGCGCACATGATTTCCACCAGATCGCTCTCCAGCAGTGGAAGCACCACCTGTGTTTCGGGGTCCCCGAAACGAGCGTTGAACTCAACTACCTTGGGACCATCCTTGGTAATCATCAATCCAGCATAAAGGCAGCCCTGATATGGATGGCCTTCCTTTTCCATTGCCGCGATAATGGGCTTGAGGATTTTCTCCTCTGTCTGATGGAGCATAGGCTCTGTCATTACAGGCGCGGGGGCATAGGTTCCCATACCTCCCGTATTGGGACCTTCATCACCGTCGTAGGCCCGCTTGTGATCCTGAGATGAAATCATGGGGCAGATGGTTTTGCCATCAGTAAAGGCAAGTAGAGAAGCCTCCTCGCCCTCCATGAATTCCTCGATAACCACGCGGCTTCCGGCATTTCCAAAGGCGCTTTCTTCCATAATCTCATGTATGGCGGAAAGGGCTTCCTCAGTAGTCATAGCCACGATAACGCCTTTACCAGCGGCAAGTCCGTCGGCCTTCACCACAATGGGGGCACCTTCTTTTTCTATATAGGCTTTGGCCTCTGCTGCGTCAGTGAAAATCTCATACTTGGCTGTAGGGATTCCGTATTTTTTCATGATACTTTTAGAAAATGCCTTAGAACCCTCAAGCATCGCGGCTTCCTTGGTGGGACCGAAGACTCTGATGCCCGCTTTCTTCAGCTCGTCTGCCAAGCCGTTGGTAAGGGGTGCTTCAGGACCTATCACCACAAGGTCGATGTCATGCTCCTTTGCAAAGGCAACTATGGCGCTGTTATCCTCAATAGAAATGTCCTTCACACATTCAGCCAGCTCGCCGATACCGGGGTTCCCCGGGATGGCGTAGATTTTCTCGGCTTTTGGGCTTTGGGCCAGCTTCCACGTCAAGGCATGTTCACGACCACCGCTGCCGATTACCAATATATTCATAAGAACCTCCAATTGTCGCATAAAACCGATACAATCACATATTTTACCGTTTAATGGCTTACAAATTTCATCAGGGGGGCTGCAACCATTGCGAGTACCCTGAAGCCTTGTGACGACTGGGTTTAGAGCATTATGGTACGAATTTAACCTTGCTTGCCTCATTAAATTCACACGCCTATTATTTTACCATAAAATGTAAAAATAAGACAAGAAAAGATGGTTATGTATGTGTCAATAAGATGCAATGTCAATGATTTCTATT
>DOYB01000189.1 GCA_003518745.1 Selenomonas sp.
GTTATGTAGTGACTTTTGTCAAGCCCCGATTTTGAGAATTTTCACCTAAGGGCATCTTGAAAGAACCATAGCGCAGTTCCCGGCTATGTCCAGTCTGTTATACGCGGATTGGATACCGCAGTGGAATGGTTTCGCCGTAAGTGCTACGATCTAATGGCGCGAATCACAATCTGTGTCAGCATAGTGTAATCGTAGATCGCTAAACCGTCATGTACCATGGTTCCATCAAGATGCCTTTAGGCAAATTCCTTCATTTGGATTTGCTTTCACCACACATGCCGCAGGGCGGAGGCATGGTCAAGGGCCTGACGCGTAAGCGTTGCGAAGCACCCTTGACCAGGTCTCTGCCTTGTGGCAGAATACCTGCAAGCAAAGGAAAATGGATGTCATGGGTATTCCCCCTAAGAAATACGTTCGGTCATCATGCCCCAGATGAAACAGCATAACTCGCGAGCCAATGCAGCAATGGCTATGTTCCGCTTTTTATTCAGCTTGAGCGTCAGATGGTAGAACCTTCGGCGAAGTCTCTCGTTGGGGGATTTTAAATTTTTGTCAGCGCAGTTCGCATTTAATTTTTACAATATTGCCATTGATGACCTTGAATTCCATTTTCTTGGTATTGTCAGCACTATAATAGGTGTATTCTGTGCCATCAGAATCCCTGTCCAGCTTATCGGGATTGCCATAGGTCTGGGTGATGACCGATTCTTTCATGCCCACACTTATGCCAGCTGGAGTAGCACCACCAGAGTTCGTTTCAATTTCTTCTACAATGCCGGGGTTGTATTCAGCCACTTCGATGACAATGCCATTGGCAAAGAATAACTTGTCACCGCTTTGATTGGGTGTGCCCAGCTTCTGGCTGGCAACTTCCACGCCGGAACCGGGCGCTACATCAGCAATGGCAATGTTATCGGCTGACACTGTAGCATAACAGACCGCTGCGGTCATGGTCATCATTCCTGCCAGCACTGTCAAAACTTTTTTCTTCATTATCATACCTCCCTAAAAACTCCATATAACTGATTATCGTAATAATTCGCTAATCAGTTAATATTTTCCTGCATTTTCAGCCCTGTGAAATAAAATCAAAAGAATCATATCTTAAAGCAGCTGGATATAAAAGCTGACTATCTGCCCAGTAAGTTGATAACCAAATCACGTACAACAGTCCCTTGCTCATTCATCTGCCGGCTTGAGTATCAGGCAAGCAGGAAGATTCGAAGCCCCCGGTGGGGAGAACTCGAAGTGGTTTGGTACAGCGTTTTCATAGCAGCCTAAATCAGCCAGCTCCATGTGGCTGCCAAAAAGGGCTGTCCTCTCCTCACGAGCTTTGGATACACTCTCCGTCTCCGGAGCAGTCTGATCCCCGAAGTAGCCTAGACCTTCAGGCACCTCAATCAGTTTCGTATATGGACCGTGCCCCCGGCGCACAGTCATAATGCCGGCATAGGTGCCCCCTAAGGGTGACAAGTAGTACTGTACCTTGGGAGCATCTTTTTTGACAGGTATAGTAATCTTATAGAGTACGCCATAATTGCCATAATTCACCGGCTGGCTCCCATCGGTGGCATCCACCCCTACCTTGTATTTGTCTATTTCATTATCCGCCAGCATATCGCCTTTTTTCATTATTCCTCATACAATAAATACGGCCGCCGCTGTTCCTTGAATCTCTTTACATCTTCCTGCCACATAGCGCTGATTTCCTGGGTGCTCTTTCCGGCTATAATAGCTTCCCGCACATAGGTTTGGCCCATGAGCAAATCAAAGTACGCCATCTCTCTGCCAAACCTTCGGGAAGTAAATTTCAAAAAAAACTTTTCTCCCTTTCCCTGCCTGCGGAAGATTTTATATGCATCCACCACATAGGAGAGGTCCATACCTTAATATGCTCTTCACCGATTCTGGCCGTCTGGTTGCAAAAGAGCGCCACCCGCTTTCCTGCGAGCAGTGGCAAATATTCATCCGTCCGAGCATCCCCGGGAATAACGACAGCACCATGGGCTAAATGGCTTTGCCCGGTCAGGAAAAAAACGATGGCCAACATCAGGTACAGGCATTGTTTTCTCTGTATTACCATATTTCCTCCTATACGCTCCAGCGGACTGCACACTGCCCCCGCCAATAAAAGCGGCATTACCCTTTGTTTACCAAACTTTTCTCAGCGTAACGGATGCTAGGAGATCCTTATCGTGCGCGCCCTTCTGAAGCCGTGCTTCTCCATTCAGGAACCAGCCATCTGCAAATTCAGTATCCCCTGACAGGGCGAGAACGAAATGAGTCTTGTCCTGACTGTTACGCAAGGTATAGAATCTGCTGTCATTTCCCTCATAGCAGAAGGAAAGCTCAGGGTCTGCCCCGGCAAAGGCATGCTTCACCCCAAGGCGCATGCCGTAGCTGCCACGATGCAGGTACCGCTTCAGCTCTACGCCCAGCTGTCCCGCAAAGTAGGTATTGTGCTTTCCTGAGACATGCTGGTTAAAGATACCCGCGCCACTTTCCGAATAGGCCTTCTGGTTCAGCCATGAAAGCTGCAGGTTGGCGTATGGGCTGACATGCCAAATCTTACCGTCCTTTGCGTGGAGGTCATATTTATATTCACCGCCGATTTCCACCAGATTGGAGTTGTACTTGGCCTCTGCTCCAAGGCCGAGAGTACCTATACCACGGCGCAACTTGTTCCGAATATGACCATAGTCCGCATAGAGATAGGCATCGGCGGCATCCTTGTGGTAGCCTGCGTAAACACCGAAACGAGTATCATATATATCACCGCTACCAGATTGGGCACCAAGTCCCATGTTCTGATAACTCAGAAATACGCCGCCCCGCCAGTTATCATTCAGCTTACGGTCATAGCCTCCCGATACGGCGCTCCCATGATAGTTCGCTCCGCCTCTTAGGTCGCCCCAGTTCTTGGTGAACTTCACCCAGGCATTGTTATCCTCTGCAACGGGAAGCTCCGTTCTCATATTTATGCCCTTAACATCTCCCCCATCAGCAAAAT
>DOYB01000168.1:0-1680 GCA_003518745.1 Selenomonas sp.
GCGTAATTTCGTCAACCCAAAGGTGCGGGTTCCCGTGTATATCACCTCGATTGCCACTATAGTTACGGTGGCACAGCTGGTGCTGCAGGCATATTTCCCCGACCTGTACAAAGCCATGGGCATATATCTTGCTCTGGTTGTGGTATTCGCCATCATCCTGGCCAGAGCTGAGGTTTTCGCCTCCAAGAATACGGTATTCCCCTCATTTCTGGACGGGTTCGGCATGGGCTGCGGCTTTACCCTGGCAATGCTTATAATCTCCTGCATACGCGAGCTCATAGGAGCAGGTACGATTCTGGGCATTCCCGTTTTCGGAGAGGGCTATGAGCCCATGCTCATGATGATCCTGCCTCCCGGAGCCTTTATACTCATAGGCTACCTGGTGGCGGCCACAAAAACCTGGAACGCAAAACAGGAACGGCTTCAGGCTGAACGTGAACGGAAGGAGGCCCGGGCGTAATGGAAGAGTATCTGACACTATTCATAGGCGCGGTTATAATCAACAATTTCGTTTTGACTAAGTTCCTTGGGCTCTGCATTTTCTTCGGTATCTCAAAGAATCTGAGTGCCTCCGTTGGTATGGGAATGGCGGTAACCGCCGTCATGACCCTCAGCTCCATTCTGGCATGGCTGGTGTACCACTTCGTTCTGGAGCCCTTCGGGCTTACCTTCCTGACGACCATCGTGTTCATCGTGCTGACAGCCAGCTTCGTGCAGCTCCTTGAACTGGTCATCAAAAAGCAGGCGCCTGCTCTTTACAATATGTGGGGCATATACCTTCTGCTCATAGCCACTAACTGCATCGTGCTGGCAGTGCCACTGCTGAATGTGGAGAACAATTACAATCTCTTCAAGAGCATAGTGTTTTCCATAGGTTCGGGGCTAGGCTTCGCGGTTGCAATCATACTGATGGCCTCTCTTCGCGAGAAGCTGGTCTACGCGGATGTGCCAAAGCCATTACAGGGAATCGGCATAGCCTTCATTCTGGCAGGTATGTTGTCCTTGGCATTTTTAGGATTTTCGGGGATGCTGTAAATTAGTGATTCTAGTGTAAGACCTCGTTCATATATGGACAAATGAATCGTTCGAGATGTAGTCATATGCTAGAAAGAGGAAGGCGGCGTAGCGGTGGCTACGCCAATTGACGATGACAACGCAGATGACTGCATATCGGGCGATTCATACAGATGTGAACGAGGGTTTACACTAACCCGCTCAGTACAGGCGGAAAGCTTTTCGGCTTCCACTAACGACCCGTATGTTCATGCCAACAGCCTTGATACGCCTCCTATACCAGTCGGATCATTCATCGTATTGCACCCATCAGGTATACAAACGGGCCGCCCCTTCGGGGTTGGGTAGTTACAGCCGAAAAGCTTTCCACCCTCCCTTCCCGAAGTCACGTCTTTTATCGGAGGATAGGGCGACGCACTCACTACGGGGAGATGTGGGGATGTCCATAAACGGAGCTTTGACAGGTTGCGTGAAGAAAAATTTTTTTGCCTACGATTGGCCGTCCAAAAACGGCATCGTTCAACCGAAGGGCGTTTAGACGTTTTTGGATGCTGAGTTATATGGCAAAAAAATTTTTTAGCAAGCTGTCTTGGCGAAGTGTTGGACTTCCCCACATCGGGCGGACAACCGCCCCACTGATTTACATTCTAAACTCCATGCAAAACG
>DOYB01000168.1:1739-2170 GCA_003518745.1 Selenomonas sp.
TGTTTTGCATCTCGCCCTTACACGAAATCTAACCGATTCTGCGCCCTATAGGGCTTGACTCGCTAAGATTTCATAGCAAAAGGAGACTTTGAATCGATGGAAAAAGCTATGTTGATAATCGTGGTGCTAGTTGGCGTCGGAGCGGTTTTCGGCGTGGTACTGGCACTGGCGAACAAAAAATTCGCCATGGCGGTAAATCCTCTAATACATGAGGTAGAGGAAATACTGCCAAAGGGGCAATGCGGTGCCTGCGGCTTCGCGGGCTGCGCCAAATACGCTGAGGCTGTGGTAGAGGATCCCGATGTGGCTCCGAACCTCTGCGTTCCCGGAAAGGCAGCCGTAGCTGAAAAGGTCGCGGAATTGACAGGCAAGAAGGCTGAAGCCTCAGAGCCAAAATATGCCCATCTGAAATGCCGCGGAACAAAGACTGC
>DOYB01000168.1:2355-3791 GCA_003518745.1 Selenomonas sp.
GCCCTTTCAATGGGAGCCGACGGCCTTCCCATAGTGGACAAGGAGATTTGCACAGGCTGCGGTAAATGCGTTTCAACCTGTCCACAGTCAATCCTGGTACTGCAAACCTTCGACGCGCCTGTTCAGGTTGACTGCAGCAGTCACGACAAGGGAGCCATTGCCAGAAAGCTTTGCAAGAATGCCTGCATCGGATGCGGGATGTGCATGAGGAACTGTTCACACGGAGCAATCAAGCTGGAACGCAATCTTGCCGTCGTGGATCAAAAGCTCTGCGCCGAATGCCATGAGCCCACTTGCCTGGCTAAATGCCCCACTAAAGCCATAGAATCCATGATATTAAAAGAAACAGCGAAAACAGCCTGACTCTAAATGCACGTCCGTTTCATAAACTTGTAGATGATGGAAAATTTGCCTTCCCCTTGAGGGGAAGGTGCCCCAAAGGGGCGGATGAGGTGGCCGCACGCACGATTCGCCTGACACCTCATCCACCGCTCCGCGGTCCCCCTTCCCCTCAAGGGGAAGGCTTTTGTGGACGTAGTGCGATTTATGAAACGAACGTGACTCTAAATGATTTTTTCTTGGAAAAGTTAAGCAAATATAGTAGAATAGGATTGTCATTATTTCGGAGTTTTATATACAAGGAGGTACAGCTATGTTGGATGAAAAGCTGCGCTACGATGATGAGGACGAGGATGAGGTATATATCCCTGATTTGGGAGAACCTGATGAGCTTCCTGCAAGTTGGACAAGACGCCCCCGCAGCAACGCGGGAATCGAGCTGAAATGGTCCGATTTGGAGCAGCAGATGTTTGATCTGCTCCTGATCAATCGCTTCAACACGGATGCCCATGATACCCTTGAGGATCAGGTGGATACCATCAACATGCTGATGGAAAGCTTTGACGAGAACGAGATCATGCGCATCTGCTCCGTCGCTCTTTTGGCTAAGCAGCTTAAGGCGATAGAGGGCAAGAATTTTGCGGATGAGTGCCAGAAGTACATGCTTCACGTCATTCGTCATCCCGAGGATTCTGAGGATCCCTTCCACTACGGTAATCGATAAGTAACACAAATACGGACTGCTGCACATAGCATATCCCGGATGAGACACGAATCTATGGTTTCAGATATCTGTGAATCACCCGTATGCGAGGCGGCAGTCCTATTTCTTTGGAGGTGAACAGTTTGAATACTGCCAACGAATTAATTGATTTCATAAGCCAGTCCCCATCACCCGCTCATGTTGTCGATACTTCAGAAATGCGCTTGATGAAATCCGGTTTTGAAAAGCTCTTTATGGACAAGCAATGGAAACTCCGAGCCGGAGGAAAATATTTCATCTCCGTGTACGGTACTGCTCTCCTTGCCTTCACCATTGGAAATGAGCGGGGACAGCTCCGCATGGCTGCGGCTCATACGGACTTTCCCTGCTTCCG
>DOYB01000261.1 GCA_003518745.1 Selenomonas sp.
ATAATCTCGGCATGTCTTGTGAGCTCTTCCATCGTCGGTATCATTTCCTTTTTCAAATTTGCTCATCCTTTTTAAAAGTTTGTTAGCTTTCTAACTAAAATTATACGACGAAATCACCCTTATTGTCAAGAGACTGCAGATACATTGTACTCCCCCCACCACCGCCGGTGGCGGTCCCCCGCCCCCAAATGGGGACGGACAATGTTCGAGTTTCACGGATTCAGGACTAAATAACCGGGTGCAGACAAACTGCACAAGAATAAGCCATGCCTTCGGGCGTGGCTCTTTTCTATTTATGGAAGCAGCGTACATCAAGCGGTTATTGTAAGTCTTCCTCCGGCGATTCCGGCTTCCGTAAAACAAAAGCTGAGGCACAATGTATGAGTCTGAATTCATTGACCTTGCCATGATGTTAGTCTCGTGAGGCCCGGTGTATCAGACAGAAAATAACTCGCGGTTTTTGTGAAGAATTAAAATTCAACTCGATTCTATTGCGCTTTTTTTCTACAAACCATATAATAGTATTATTCAGAATGTTTTGCCGGATCAGAAAATGAAATTCTTTCAAACAAGGAGGAGGAGAAGAAATGTCTGTACAACTCGATCGAACCAGAAAACTTTTGGAAACTATGTATTTTTCTAAAAGCGAAAATGCAGGTGCATTGGATGAAGGAATCCGACAGGTTTCTAATTTTTCCGGAATTGATGACCTCACCCGGGCAGTTGCAATCGAAGCCAATTTCTACAAAATACATGGAAAATCCGCAGATACATTCCTGCGTGAACGCTGCGGCATCGATCTCACTAATGAGGATACGGGTGCTATAACCGGACTGGATGCGGGAGGAACATTGAAAACAGCCCATACAGTTGTTCCCGAAAGACTATCCTCTATCCGTTATCCGCTTCCGGATCGCTCCGAATGGCGCGTTCGGAATGTTGATGACACAGGGACCATCAGCAATTTAAAGGTCATCTATAACTCCAATCTTGTCCAAAGCCTATACGACCAAATTCAAAATAACAATAATGTCATTCCCTCTGACCTCACAGCAAATGAACGGATTGCATTGGGACTTCAAAGCTGGTGGATCGGTGAAAGCCTGAATCTCGTCGAAGAAACCTTTGGCGCAGGTCTGTCAGCTACGGGCAGAGACTGGACAATGTATGTAAATATCAATTCCTCAGATACAATGGGTGACGGAAACCTTGCCAGCACAGCCACGTATTGGAACCGCACCAAAAATGACATTGACAATAATATTTATGATGGCGGTTCCATAGTTTTGAGAATCAACATAGACCAGTACGGGCAGATTGTTTCGCCTGACAAGAATGAAGATGGATATTCCGAAACAGCGGGCAACTTCTACCTGGATCGCGTTATGGCCCACGAGATGACCCACGCCGTTCTGGATGCGATTCTGACTACGAAGCATGACGCATCCCCTGTATGGTTCCAAGAGGGCATTGCAGAGCTTGTCAATGGATGTGATGATACACGGAAGAATGACTTGACTGATATGGCAGCTAACCCCAATAAGCTGCAGTTAGGGCTTCACAGTGGAACCGTGTATAACGGCACCGGTTATGAATATCCTTCCGGCTATATAGCTCTCCGATTCCTGGCGCACACTGGCGGCTCCCCGGCTGCGGGTACAACCTTTATGGAGTCCAGTCAGGCATATTATTCCGATGATTTGACCACTCTTGTCGCAAAGGGGAATATCAGCGGTGAGGTTTGGCTGGATAACCAGCATGGGACGTCCTTCGTAAACACCGTAAGCCATATTGATACAAGCGAATGCACAGGAAGCAACAACATTTTGGCAGGCAACGCAGCAGCCAACATCATCAGGGGTGGCTCCGGTACGGCTTCCCTTTGGGGAGGCTCCGGCGGAAATGATGTGCTTGTAGGTGGAAACGGCGCGGAAGTGTTCTGGTATGGAAACGGGGAAGGAACAGATACCATCTGGAATGGCTCACCTATAGACACTGTCATGCTTTATAACCCAATGAATTTCGAATCCATCGCCATGTCAGGCAATGACCTCAATGTTGGCATTGGAGGCGGAAACGGCTTTATTTTAAAGAACTGGAATGAGAATAGCAGTGTCAATACATTCCAGCTATGGGATGGGACCAGATGGGGCTTGCGCAAAAATAACAGCGGAAATATTGACGCCTACAGGAAATGAGCCCTGCCGTTTGAACCGCCCTTTTTCCTTTGCCTCCCTTACGTGGCCATGAAAATGAGACCCTTTTAGCGGTAAATCTTGTTTGCTTCTGCTTCTTGTGTCTCTCTTTTCATAGCTGCAGAATTGCTGCCTGACGTTATATATAGGGTTTGGCAAAAGCTGCAAAACAAAATGCTCAAATTCCGGTTTTCCAGATAAAGAGCCCGGTTTCTCAAATATGTTTCCACCTAAAAAAATGTCTCAGGAATGAATTCGCAGAATTAATTAGAATTGTAAGTTTTAGGACCAAATTGTGACTCATTATATCAATTAGGGAGAGGTATTCACCATGAAAAAATCACTTGCTCCAATACTGGGCGCTTTGCTTATCCTTGGTGTGAGCGGAACGGCATCCGCCGCGGCAAATCCATTTTCCGATGTTCCCGCGGGGCACTGGGCGTATGACGCTGTTGCGCAACTTGCGGCTGATGGTGTTATTGAAGGTTACGGCGATGGTACTTTCCGCGGAGATCGTCAGATTACACGTTATGAGATGGCCCAAATGATTGCGAAGGCCATGGCCAAAAATCCGTCGGGCGTCGACAAGGCTATGCTGGATCGTCTTACGGCGGAGTTCAGTGAAGAGCTCAATAATCTCGGTGTTCGGGTTTCCAATCTTGAGAAGCATGCCGATAAGGTGAAATGGACTGGTAGGCTGCGTTATACCTACAGCAGTGAGCGCCATGAATACGGCGGACAAAGCGAAAAGGAGAATTTGAATCAGCTTCTCCTGCGTCTTGAGCCCGAGATGGAGGTCAATGATAACTGGAGCGTCCACGCCCGCTTGGACGCATCGACGGATATGAAAAAGGATACAACCAGTGACGTCAAGCTGAAACGTGCCTGGGCTCAGGGCGATTATGGACAGTTCCAGGTGAAGTTGGGAAAAATGGAGCTTTACACAAACGAGAAAGGACTCATATTCGATGACGAATTCTCCGGTGTTCAGATGAGATACGCTACGAAGAATGACAATTTCAGGACGACTTTGATGGCAGGCCGTCTGGACGTGAGCGATACTCGTCTTTACAGAATCAGCAATAATGTCCTTAATCTTGCCAGGAATACTTCCGGCGTGGACTATTTCAATGATACGGCCTCAAACTTTTTCGGGATTAATCTGCAGTACGGCAAGGACAAGGGATTTTCCGGTGGCATAGGCTATTACCATCTTTCCGATGGGATGTTCCTCATGACTGACCGAGCAGTCTCCAATAATTCCAAGGCCAATATCTGGTCGTTGAACCTCGGCTATCGCTTTGACAAGAACTTCAATATATGGGGCTCCTACGCCAGGAACACACGTGGAAAAAACAGCACCGTATATGACGGAGAGAACAAGTCCTGGCAGATAGAGGCTGACTACAAGGGCGCAAAGCATACAGACAAGGGAAGCTGGGGTGCCTATGCCGCATATCGGCGCTATGGGGCGACAACAAGCCTTCTTCCCACTACGGATGGTGTCGGCTGGGGCCAAAAGGGATGGGAGATTGGGGCAAGATATGTCCCCATGAAGAACGTCCTTGTGACGGCAAAGTACTTCCACGGAAAGGATACTCTGTACAGTAACGGAAACAGCGCTAAAAAGCTCTTCGGGCGCATCGAATTTTTCTTCTAAGACAGCGAGTGAATGGATAGGAGTGAAATGAAATGGCAACTTCCATCGAGACAATGAAGGCCTTCATGAATGTATTGAAGCAGTATGCGTATGATACCACAACTAGTGGCATTACGATACTTGACAATGCCGTGCGCGCTGTTTCTCGCTTTACCGGTTTGCAGGATGCCATCAATGCCTTTGTGAACGATGTGACGGACACCTCCCGCACACCGGATACAGCTCAGCGCCTTAAAGAGACCTGTGGCATCATACTCGGTCCGGATAATGATTTTTCTGTTGATACCGGCTCTGTAAGCGGTGCCAACGCGGGGAACGGAGTTGTGAAGAACGCGGTGGACATAGTGCCGGAGACAGGCACTCTTTTGGATCTTTCCATGCCGGAGGGCGGCTCTGTTACGAAACACAGCTATACGACCTCAGACGGACAGACGTTTTCCTTTAACATTCAGTGGCCCACCAGCTTTACTCAGGTTGTGGATCGTAAGTGGCAAACCACTGCTACCTATAATCCGGAGGCGTGGACAACAGAAGAATTGACGAATCAGACCTATTACAGTGATTTGAATAATAATCAAGACACGAAAACCTATACGGCGCAGCAGTTAAAGGACAGCATTGAAACTATAACCAAGGGGATGGAGCATTGGTGGGTGGATGAGAGCGCTAAGCTGATTTACGATTCCTATGGTGTGGATTTCAACGGAAAGACGCTGAAGGTGGAGTATTTCGTGAATCAGGACAATATACAGGCGGACACCGGTCCTGCTGACAAGAAGGATAACGATACCACGCCTGCCAATGTGATCAGCATGGCAATCGCGCTTCCCTTGTATGGGAAAATCGATCCTGTTGATGTGAACGGAAATACACGCATTGAAGACGGGTTAGCGCAGTGCTATCTGGATCGCACGATTGCCCATGAGATGGTACATGCTGTCATGCAGGGAAGTGGAACCCTCAAAAGCTACGAACCAAAAACCAGCAGTGTGGCCAGCATGCCGGAGTTTTTCACCGAGGGTGTCGCGGAACTCGTCATGGGCTTGGATGATTATGATGGGCAAAACAAGGCGAACATTCTGGCCCTTGCCAATAATCGGGAAAATCTGAAAAATGCCATGGTTCTGGCAAGCGGTACCGGAACGTCAATCCGCTATGCCTCCGGTTACATGTTCCTGCGGTATCTCTGCCAACAGGGGTTGGATAATCGATCAGAGGAAGCCGGTACTTCATCTCCGGGCGAACTGTCACCGACGGTTGATGATTTACTCCCCCCTTCAGCGAGCCAAGAACCTTCGGTTATATATACAAACGCTGCTCAAGAGACTCTTTCCAACATCGATGCCAGGGGCAAGGATTATGCTATGAATCTGGTTATGGGAGCGATGAGCGGACATGCGCTGCAAACGCTGCCACAATGAGTCAGACACCGCCAGAGTTTAACGAGCTTGAAAAATTTTCACGAAACATGGGCTCTCAGCAATGGGAGCCCTTTGTTATGGCTCAGCATGATAACCGTTTAACCTAATGCATACTGTCCGCTTGCAAGTCCTTTAGGCTTCGTCAGACCAGAGATTTGCCTGCACCTTCCTTCAGATTC
>DOYB01000256.1 GCA_003518745.1 Selenomonas sp.
ATTTCAGAGATAAATGGGAATTTATATTGGGTTTTGCACGAATTAAAAGCCTTCCCCTAGAGGGGAAGGGGGACCGCGATAGCGGTGGATGAGGTGGATTGCAATGTGCCGGTAAGCCACCTCATCCGTCAGCCTACGGCTGCCACCTTCCCCTCAAGGGGAAGGCTGATACACAGCAAATCGTCCATTCGTGCGACTTTGTACAATCGCACAAATTCCTATCTATGAAACGAACGTGGCAGTACGAACATAGATTTAGTGTAAAGGCGTATGCAGGGAGTGTACCAGAAATCCTAATATTTTCCTCATCTCACTCAACCTTTCTGTTTCAGCACATTTCTATAATATTCCACATCATCAGCGCAATATTTCGTGCCGATGTCATCGAAGGTTGCAATTAACTTTTCTAATCTTTCAAAATCCTTTTCTTCACTGGCAATGGACATCAGCTCCAGAAGAGCTCCTACCATGCCAGCATTGTTTTTTTCTTCTCTGTTAGCAATGAATATCTCTTCTTCCATGTGCCCTGCGAGAAAATTATTTCCTGTCAAACGGTAGAGTCTGGACAGATGCCCTTTGACTACAACATCAAGCCATGCATCGTATTCCTCATCTGTGATTTTAGTCAATGCGTCCTTGTACGCCTCAATAGCAGCGTCATAGCAAAACATCATTTCCAAATTGTTGCCACGGCACTCCCTTACTTTACCATAAGGAGATTCTTCTACGGATTGTGCCTGATTGCAAATTTGCAAAGACTTTAAGTATTCACCACTGTCAAAAGCATCGTAAGCCATATCTAAAAGTTCTTCACTGGTTTTATTAGGGATTTGGGTTGATTTTTTGAGTTCTTCAATTGTAAAACCGATAATACGGCATTTTTGCTTCATTTCTCCTAAATACTTCAGCACCTTAGGCACAAGCCGCTGACCAAATTCTGAATCGGCGTACCAGACATTTGACTGTCCCATGCCGCGTCCTTTTCCAGCCTGACTGGCACTTTCAATGGAAAATTCTCTTAAACCTGCCGGTATAAGATAGGCATTATCTGCTTTAGTACAAAAATTGTACTCTATATAGCCATTGTTGTCCTCATATGTCTGCCAGTCCCTATACATTTCAGCATTTTCGTACCAGCCTACAATTCTCCTGCTTTTGTCATCCGTGGCTACCCATACCACGGTTACATCGTCCAGCACATCGGTCTTTACTGCCGTCCTGTCCAAGCGTTCAATGTGAAGCTGGCCTCTGTGCATAACGAAACCGTAGCACTTTCCGTTTATGGGCAGAAAATTTGTTTGCTCCATCGCATCGTTGTTTTCCTTGACAAAAGAACCTCCATTGTAAGGCTGATCATCGTCAGTAATCCCCTGATAGTTTTTCATCCAAGCAATATTGCAAAATACTACTGCTCCCATTTCAATTCCTCCTACATAGCTTTTTCTCTATAGAAATCGGCAAATTTGTAATCCAAGAAATGTTCGTGTTCCGTAAAATCAGGATAGAGATGCTCCAATTTGTGAAATTCCTTATCGTGTACGTGAATCAACTGGTGCAGGCACTCGTGGTAGATGAGAAACTTCATCGTTTCCCTGGGAACGCTCCTAGAATTCAAGACATCATTGACCTTGATGTGGTCGATTGCCCAGTCATATTGCGCGAAGTAGCTCTTATATGGCTTGTCCGTCCAGGAAATCGTCGGCCTGCGATAATTGTCTCCCAAGACAGAAGCCTGTTCCTTCAATACTTCGGACAATATATCCTCTAGGCTGTCTTCAAATGGGGCCGGGTCAAGCCGGTAAAATTCACGTTCCACTTCTTCAACGCGTGTCCCGATGGGAACAACTCCCTTGGGGTACATCATAAAATCCACGATACGGCGCTCATAATAATCGCGATTCCCATAAAGACTGTCAATAATGTTTCTGTGACTGAGATATATCTCGCTGATAAGCTCCCTGGTTTTGACCAAGGGAAGGAGTTCCTCGTTAAACTTTGCTGCCAGCATTCCCGGATCAATCTCATCACGCTGGGCGAATGTCTTTAGTTCCGGAAAACTGCCCATATCATGGACAAAGTTGGCCACATCAACCAAATCATCCGGGTCCGGTGTCAGACCAAATCCCTTGAAATAATTTTTGGCAAGCTCCGTACCATCAAACTCATCCGTGAGTTTCAAAGTTTCTGCATCTGCTTTCATGGCAAGGTATCCCTCCTCCTGGCTGGCAAATACAATAACCTTTTCATCGTTGCCTTCTTCATCAATGACATTGTACCAGCCAATAGGAAGGGAGGTATCATGCGCCGTTATCTGCACGTTGTCGTATTTTATTCCCCGCATAACGGCGATAATCAACTCCATGGGGATAAGCTCCGGCGGCTTGCTCTGGCGAGATACAGGCTCAGGCAATTCACCTTCACTCTCTGTGAGAAATTTAGGATTGAGCCAGCGGGTGAAGCTTGACCATTTGTCACAGAAATCAACGATGTTGACGGTTTCCGTTCCCCCGCAGCCAACTCCGCGCATTCCCCGGCCAATCATCTGCATAAGCAGGGTATCGCTTCCCGTGGGGCGTGTGAGAAATACGGTTTCGATGTCCGGAATGTCGCTGCCCTCGGTGAGAATGTTGATGTTGATCAGCACATCAATATGGTCGGGACGGTTGTTGTCGCGGAATTGCTCGATAACCTTTTGGTTTTTCGCCTCATCATTCCAGGTATAAACATAGCCGCATTTTACGCCGCACCTCCGCAGGGCATCGTCCAGAACCCCGCAGTGATATCCGTTGAGGGCAAAAATGATGGTCTTGCCGTATTTGGCTTGATTCTTCACATATTCGTCCACAATGACATCATTGCGCTCGTTGGTTTTGGCGATCAGGTCGATGGTTGCCTCCGTCAGCTCTCCCCGGCGGCGAATACGTTTCATTTCTTCTTCATCAATGCGTGTTTCGATATCAACATTGGTTTCCCTGCGGATATTTACAGGCTTTGCCAGTGTTCCATCGGCAATGAGCTTGCTCATTGGAACAGAGTATATAATGTTGTTGTCAAAGTAGTTCATCAGAGCAGCCGTTCCCTTATCCGTATACTTCACGGGAGTTGCGGTAAGCCCCAGTAGTTTGGCCGCTGGACGTTTCTTGCGAATAGCTTCGATGATACGGCGATAGGAAGGAGCAATGGTATGATGCGCTTCATCTACCACGATGATTACTTTTTCTTTGAGCGGCTTGGTGATGTACTTGGTTTTGCGGCACAGGCTCTGCACTGTTCCCACCACTAAATCATCCTTCTTGGATAAGGCTTGGGAAGCCGCATGCTTACCGGAAATGCAGGTCATGGTGAACGTGTCTGGAGCCTCACTGCTCCCTTCCTTAACAAGGGGTGAGAGACGATAGAACACGCTGGCTGCCTGTTCTACCAACATGAAGCGATGGGCAAGCCAAATGATTTCATAACCGCGGGAGGCCATGTCCCGCAGGAGGAAATAAACGCTGGTCATGGTCTTGCCGCTGCCGGTGGGCATAACCAGGATTCCGGCAGATTTATCCTCATCGAGGAAATGCCGGTGCATTTCTTCTACAGCTTTTTCTTGATAGGGGTAAAGCGAAATATTGAGTGCCGTAGAAGCCAGTAAGTCAAAAGTGAAGGGCTTGGTAAAATCTGTGGCCGGTTCCCAGTCGTCATCGGCATCCATGCCAACTTTCAATAGTTCGGTACGGTAGGCATCGATGATGGTATTGGAGAGTTTTTGCCGTCGAAGATCCATTAGAATATCCTCCGGCTCTTTTACTGTAATGCCGCCGTAGTTTTTCTTCTCAAGACGGTGGGCAATATCAATGAGATGATTTCCCTCCGGCAGGAAGTAATCCTCAATTTCCCTGCGATATCTGCGTACAAAGTGAGAATTCGGCCATTCAGATACATCGTCCATGTAAGGGCAAAGAAAATCCGCGTCATCAAAGTATTTGTCCGGACGAGCGTAGATGGGAGTTGCTTCGCTGGACAAAACCGCCTTTAGAAAACGCAATGGGAAACGACTCCAGTTAAAATAATTTTGCTTCATAGTATTAACCTCCATATTCAAACACTCGTTATCGGCTATGCTGTAATGATAGCAGATAACGAGTGCCTGTAGTTGGACAGCTTGTCCAAAATGATTATGTTTTGATTTTAAATTCGGAACAGGTTTCATAGAAAGTCTTTATATTATCCCCGCAGTTAAGCGCATCCACCACGATAGCGTCCAGGAGTGCGCTCTCCGGCTCTAAGCTATGCCCTTCCAAACGAAACAGATTGTCCGCTTCATCAAGGGAAAGAGGAATGCCAACACAAATTTTTGCAATAGCCATGCGGGATATATTCCGGCCTTTCTCTTTCAGATTCCCACGGATGTATTTACGCATGGCATCCTCGGTA
>DOYB01000123.1 GCA_003518745.1 Selenomonas sp.
CCCACGGCTTAGAAGGCCGTTGCTCTATCCAACTGAGCTACGGGTGCAAAAATGGTCGGAGCAACAGGATTCGAACCTACGACCCCCTGGTCCCAAGCCAGGTGCTCTACCAAACTGAGCTATGCCCCGATACAACGAGTATTCTAGCATAGCTGAGGCTACTTGTCAATTTTTTCGACAGAATGATTTTATATTTTATGATGTTATTTGAAACAACAGGAAAATCATGATGCCTATGGCCGCTCCCACTATAGAACCATTCATACGAATCCAAAGCAAATCAGGCTCAACCTTGTCATAAACCATATGATTCATCTGCTCATCCGTAAGTCTGTTCAATACATTTGTAACAATAACCCCCACCAGCGTCTGTGCATGGAGCGCGCTTCTGGCAATGAGGTCATAGAGAAATTTCTCCACATTTTTCCTAAGAACCTCATCGGTCTTAAGAAGTTTTACTCCCCTGGCATACTCAGAAACGAATACCCGCCTTAGCCATGAGTGCACAGCCGGCAGCTTCGCCTCCAAACCTGCTTCATATTCCGACTTTATAAAATCCTCCCTCATCTGGTGCCATGTCCTTAAAATAGCCTCGTCCAAGGGAAGCTCATCCACCAGTTCATCCCGGAGTTCCCTAACCATCTGCTTGAAATCGGGGTCCTCTCTGAGCTCTGCCGCCTTCTCCGCAAAAATTGACAGCACCTCTGACTGCAACTCAGAACCGGGTGTCCTTAGCTCGTCAATCATAGAAAGAATCTGCTTCTGCATCAATCCCGCGGCTTCCTCGAAATTTACCAGATTTAACATCTGCGCGAAGCCTGCCATAAGTATTTCGGCCGGATTCTTAGCCCGTTCCTTGGCATATTCCTCCAGCATCCGCTCCAGCTCATCCTTTGTTTCCCTGCGTTCAGCATATGAATAGGCAGCTCCGGCAATCTTGGCCAGTATCTCACGATCCTTGCCACTGCTCCGCAGCCATTCTCCGCACTCGTCCAGCAGCTTCAGCTCCGGTGTTTGTCTCAAGACCTCCTTCAGTTGTTTCGCGATTATCCCCGCCTGTAAACTGAAGTCCTGTCCTTGAAGAATCTCCTTTGTATACTTCATCAGCCGCCCCAGCAGCATATCTCTCGTTTCCGGCTTATCCAGCCATTCCATCAGCATAGGCATTAGATGAAGTCTTCCCAAATGCAGGAATATCTTGCGTCTGGAAAAGAACTCTTTCTGAACCATCACCACTGACGCATTGACAAAGGCCTCCCTCCTGCGAGGCAGTATGGCTGTGTGATATGGAAAACCCAAGGGCTTACGAAAAAGCGCCGTTACCGCGAACCAATCGGCTATCCCCCCCACTAATGCTGCCTCCGCCACAAAAAGGAATCCTGTCGCAAAGACATTGGAGGGATAGGAAAGATGAAGGCAAAGCCCAAAGACAAACAGGACAGTAGCCAAAAGCAATGTCTTGTCAGCCTTATTCCAGCCTGACCAAAGACTCATAGCCCCCACATCCTTTCTGACAATTGGACGATAACATAGAGCAGGATTCCCACAAGACCACCCACGATTGAACCATTGATACGAATCATCTGAAGATCGTCGGCTACCTTTGATTCCACGAACTCCGTAAGGCTGTCATCATCGAATTCATTCAACCTCTCCCGAATCAAGGACTGTATCATATCATGATGCTTTCTGAGCTCACCCTCTAAGAAATTCTTGATGTATCTGTCACAGACGCGCTGCATCTCCTTATCCCTTACGAAATCCTCTATCCTTGCGTCCAGAAAATGATTCAGAGGCTCAATCCAAAATGGATGCTCTCCTTTGACGTTCTTCTCAAGCCATCCCCCCAAATGCTCACTTATGTCCATATGTTCCAGATAATGCTCACGCCAGCCACGGAACAGGTTCGCAAGGGACGGATCCTCCGCCGCGTTCCTTAGGAATAATTCAAAGGAATTTTTAAACGCAACGTAAGCTTCAGTATTTTCACGCAAAAGTTCATCTAAATACTTCGTCATGCGCTCATTAAAAATGGAAAGGATATGCTCGTCATCCAAATCCATAACAGCCAACACAAAGGCTCTTCCCGCAGACTCACCTTCATAGGCCCTGCGAAGCACTCTGATGTTCTCAATGAGCGCCTGCTGCATTGTGGGCGCATGAAGCACCTGTTCCCCCATGTGAAGAAAAGAGGCAAGCACCCTTCTGCTGTGCTTTTCCTCTGACAAAAGCTGAATCATGTCAAGAAAGACCCGCTCCACCGCAAAATCCGAAAGGCCCTTGCGTATTGCTGGAGAAAACTTATTGGCAACCGCGCTGGTGTCCATGGAATTTACTGCCTTCAACAGTAACTCATCCACAAGCTGCCTAATATGTTCCCGTCCCCCCCTGTGAATCAGATACTCCACCAAAAGGCCGGCAGTATCCTCCTTCCTGAGGACAGACATTATGTTCTCCACGCTCAATAAGTCTTCACTGGTGAATTCCACGATGGAATCCATAATCCTATCACGATTCCTCCGAAGAATTTCCGTGCGGTAACCAATGCCCAGCGGCTTTCTGAAAAGCGCGGTGACGGCAAACCAATCGGCAAGACCGCCAATGGTAGCTGCCAGAAAGCCATGGTGGACAAGACCTGAAACAAATCCTGCCCCGGCAGTCGGAAGTGTCATCGCTGTTCCTAAAGCGCTGATAAGGAGCGCCATCGTTGCCTTTTTCTTAGTCTGCACTAGGTTACAGTCCCTTCACCAATTCCTTCAAGTACGTACCAAAGGCACCTGCCAAATCATCCCTGCGAAGGGCGAATTCCACCGTGGCCTGCAGGAAGCCTAGCTTATCTCCGAGATCGTACCGTTTTCCCTCAAAGTCATAGGCATAAACTTCATCCTGCTTTGCCAACACCTTAAGGGCATCAGTCAGCTGAATCTCTCCACCCTTCCCCGGAGGCGTTTTTTCCAGGATTTCAAAAATTTCAGGTTTTATGATATATCGTCCAAGCACTGCCATGCGGCTTGGAGCTTCCTCCGGCGAAGGCTTTTCTACCATGTCTGTCACCCGCAGCAGCCTTGGATTCACGTCCGCCTCACCTGCTACTATTCCGTACGACGATACCTGGTTTTGAGGAACATTCTGACACCCAAGCACAGAACCTCCCTTTTCCTCGTATACCTGCATAAGCTGTCCAAGAGCCGGTTTTTCCGGATTATATACCACGTCATCCCCTAAAAGTACCGCGAAGGGTTCATTGCCCATAAAGGGTTTAGCGCACAGAATCGCATCCCCAAGCCCTCTCATGTAGCGTTGACGGATATAGTGGACACGGATATCCGCGGTTTCTCTAACTATGGCAAGCAGGTCCTTCTTGCCGCTTTTTTCCAAAGCCGCCTCCAATACCGGAGCAGAGTCAAAATGATCCTCAATAGCCCTTTTAGCATGGCCGCTGATAATAAGTATATCTTCTATTCCGCTGGCCAGTGCTTCCTCTACTATGTATTGGATGGTTGGCTTGTCCACAATGGGAAGCATCTCTTTGGGAGTCGCCTTAGTGGCCGGGAGGAACCTTGTTCCATAGCCCGCCGCTGGAATGACAGCCTTCCTTATCTTATGCACCCCTATACCCCCTTATACAAATATGTTAACCATATTACTGCTTCTTTAGGCGCTGTCTCATGGATTCATACATCAGTATCGAGCCTGCCACCGAAGCGTTCAATGAGTTCAGCTTTCCTGCCATTGGCAGACGAACAAGGAAATCACAGGCTTCCCGTGCCAGACGGCTGATGCCCTGTCCTTCTCCCCCGATTACCAGTACCAGCGGACCGGTGAGGTCCGCCTCGTCATAGGACTGCTCTCCCGTCATGTCAGCCCCCGCGATCCAAAGTCCCCGTTCCTTAAGTTCACGAATCTCCTGAGAAATATTCCCGATCTTTGCCACCGGCACATATTCAATGGCTCCTGCCGAGGTCTTTGCCACAGTAGCGGAAAGGGATACACTGCGCCGCTTTGGTATGAGTACGCCGTGAACCCCCGCAGCCTCTGCTGTCCTTAGAAGTGCGCCAAGATTGTGTGGGTCCTCCAATTCATCCAGCAGTATCAAGAAGGGTGGTTCCCCCCGTTCCTCAGCACGT
>DOYB01000129.1 GCA_003518745.1 Selenomonas sp.
CCCCTATTAATCCGCGAGATATTCTCAATCATTCAGGATATCAATCGTACAGGCACCACCATCCTGCTAGTGGAGCAGAACGCAAACATGGCACTTTCAATAGCGAACCGCGCCTATGTACTTGAAACGGGACGCATCACCCTTTCCGGTGATGCCCAGAAACTGGCTGCCAGTGAGGAAGTCAGAAAAGCATACCTTGGAGGCTGAACATGGAACAGAAAAGAAACGGATCCCTTGCAGGTTTTCTCATTCCGTCCATCATCGGTATCGTTCTCTTTATGGTACCGGTCCAATATGACGGAAGCTGGACAGTTGTGGTCAAGATTATTGCCGACCTCATCAGTCAGTCCATCAGTGATTTCCTGCCCATACTCTGCCTGATGGTCGTCACGACCTCTGCGGTGCTGGGAGTACTATCTCTCAGCAAACCAACTCTTCTTACCACCTACCCGATAGTGGACGCTACATTTTCCACCACAAAGGTCTGGGCCGTCATCAGAATCCTGGGCGCCATCTTCATCTGGCTCACATATCTGGGCGTTGACGCGGATGAGAACAGCACCGGCATCATTCACATGATTACCGAAAGCGGAGCAGGCGGCTTCGTTCTCAATGACCTTCTCACGGTTCTGGTAATCATATTCTTCCTGGCGGGGGTACTCCTGCCAATGCTTTTGGACTTCGGTCTATTGGAGTTCATAGGAGCGCTTCTCACCAAGGTCATGCGCCCCCTGTTCACCATTCCCGGCCGCGCCGCCGTTGACTGTATCACCTCATGGATAGGTGACGGTACTCTGGGAGTCATGCTGACTGCCAATCAATATGAAAGCGGCTATTATTCCAAGCGTGAGGCCGCGATCATATCCACTACCTTCTCCGCCGTATCCATAACCTTCAGCATCGTGGTTCTGGCACAGGTTGACCTGATGGAATACTTCGGAGCCTACTACCTGCTCATCTGCGCCATCGGCGTGGTCTGCGCCTTTATTTTACCAAGGGTTCCTCCACTCTCATGGAAAAAGGATGAGTATCTGGTTGAGGGCAAGGCCATGGGAGAAGACCTGCCGGAAGGTTATACCTCCTCCCTGCAGTACGGTCTGGCTCTGGCAAAACAGCGTGTAGGAGAGCACAAAGGACTTGGGCAGTTCCTTGAGGGCAGCTTCAAGAATGCCGCTGGCATGTGGTTCGGCGTTCTTCCCGTTGTTATGTGCATAGGAACCATTGCCCTGGTGCTTGCAAACAACACAAGCATATTCGAAGTTCTTGGACTTCCTTTCCTGCCGCTGCTGAATTTCCTGGATGTGCCTGAGGCCGCGGAGGCCTCCAAAACCATGATAGTGGGCTTCACGGATATGTTCACTCCATCCATACTTGCAGCCAGCAACATCACCAGTCCTATGACAAAGTTCATAGTTGCTGTAATCTCCGTTACACAGCTCATTTACCTCTCAGAGGTTGGCGGACTTATCCTGGGCTCCAAAATCCCTGTGAGCCTGCCGGAGCTATTCGTACTCTTCCTGGAGCGCACCATTATCAGTCTCCTGATTGCCGTTCCGGCTGCTCATTGGATTTTCCAATAGCCGCGAATTGGGTCCATACAGAGAAAACACTTTAGAAAATACGTTAATGGCTCATTCTGCGAGCCGTAAAAGGAGCGATAATTAAATGTTTGTTGCGACACGTATGACCAAGCATCCCTTGACAGTAGAACCGAGCGCTACCCTGAATGAAGCTGCCAAGATTATGAAAACCAACCATTTCCACCGCCTGCCGGTGGTGGAGAACGGCAAGCTTGTAGGATACTTCAGCGACCGCGACCTTATGCGGGTTTCCCCCTCACCGGCCACCACCCTTTCCCGTTATGAGGTACGTGAGCTTCTGGACAAGCTGACAGTCCGTGAAATCATGAAGAAGGACGTGGTAACGGTACAGGAATCCGCCACCATAGAGGAAGCGGCTCTCATAATGTACAACCATAAGGTAGGCGGCCTTGCCGTTATCAGTGATGTGGGTATGCTGGTGGGCATCATCACGGCTACTGACATCCTCAAGACCTTCGTCGATCTCATGGAACTCAAGGGTGGCAAAACCCGCCTTACCATAGAGGTTGATGACAAGGTAGGCGTAGTTCATGACATCGCGGGTGTCTTCGTGGAAAACGGCCTCAGCATAGACAGTCTCATAACCTGCCGTGAGGATTCAGGTAAATATGAGATAGTAGTGCGAGGGGACGTACCCGATGAGGAAGACCTCAAGAAAAAAATCGAACAAAAGGGCTACCATGTGGTACATACGGTAAAAATCGGATAATAAGAGGACTGCGGCATTTTAGATTGCCGCAGTCCTTTTCCGTTGCGATATATTTTATTTACCTTGTCCGGCTTTCCATGCCCCTGCCAGTTCTTTTGCCGCTTTCTCGGGGTTGTCCGCCCCTGCTACGGCCGAAACCACGAAGAAACCGTCCACACCGGTTCCCGCAAGCTCCGGTATGTCAGCCAGCTTGACGCCGCCTCCGACCACCACCGGAATTGGACTCAGCCGCGCAAGCTCCCTAAGCTCATCAAAGGTTCTGGTCACAACATTCCCTGAGCTGTCCCTGCCGCAGTCAGGCTTGGTATCCGTCTCATGCAGGGGACCTGCGCCGAAGTAGTCAACCCCGCTGGTGTCAGTGGTCTTCACGTATTCCAGCAATTCATCAGTGCGGGCAGAGAGCCCCACAATGCTCTCATTCCCCAGCAGCTTTCTGCATACTTCCACCGGTATATCTGACTGCCCCACATGGATGCCATCCACCTTTATGCCCTGCATACGGGCTGCCAATACCACGTCCAATCTATCATCCACAACCAGAGCTACCCTGTCTGAACCTTGGTTTTCCTCAATAACCTTGGCTGCTTTTCCGGTACATTCTATTAGTTCCCTTGCCGAAGCCACCTTGGAACGGATCTGCACACAGGTAAAGCCGCCCCTTACAGCCGCCCCCACGATATCCTCCACGGGACGCCCAAGGGTATTTTCAGGCCCTACCACCAAATATGCGGAGATATCCAAATTGTCCCTTATGCTCATTTCTCCGCCCCCAGTATATTATTCACCTTTTCCGGTTTAGACTCCATCATATTGGTATAACCCGGACGTATATCCGCTTTCAGCACCACCTCGGTGCGGATTCCCTTTTCAGCCAGCACGAAGGTAGCCTTCTTCACTACCGCCATGACCTCATCCCACTCTCCCTCAATCTCGGTAAACATGGAATTTGTCCGATTGGGAAGCCCTGAGGCCCTTATCACTCGGATTACCTCCGCCACCTCTTTTGAAAGCTCCTCCCCTGTGCCACATGGGGCAATCGCGACTGCTATCAACGTATTCATGTAGGTTCCTCCTCATGCTTTCTCTATGCGAAGCGGATTATCCGCTATGTCCTCCGCGGTTGCAAGGTAAAGCTCATCTATGAACCGTACCTGAAAACTCGCAGGCCCTTGTGCTTTCTGCTCCGCTCTTGTTCCCGCCAGATTGTATACTGCTGTACCTGTAAGAGCCGCGATAAAGGGTTCCGCCTGAGCCGCGTACACCGCCATCACGCCTCCCAATGAGCAGCCCGCTCCGGTTATCTTGGGCATGAAATGAGAGCCGCCCTCAGAGTACGCCAGCAAATTTCCATCAGTAACCAGATCCACCGGGCCTGAAACCGCCACAGCGCCCTTGATATGACGGGCAACTGCCACTGCCGCGTTACGGGCTGACTCCACCTCATCAGTGGAGTCCACACCCCTGACTCCTCCCGCTGCCCCGCCTGTCAAGTTCCAAAGCTTAGCCAGCGCGAGAATCTCAGAGGCATTTCCCCTGACTATCGAAGGTGGACAGTTCGCGAACTGAAGGAGAACACTTTCCCGAAGGGCTCCTATGCCTATGCCCACGGGGTCCAGCACCCAAGGCCTTTTTTCATCGGCCAGCTTTCGTGCCGTTCTGGGAAGAGTCTCAGCATAAACCGGAAACATTGTCCCCATGTTTATGTACATAGCCCCTCCCAACTGAGCCATTCCCTCTCCCTCGTCAGGGAGATAAACCATTGCCGCGGAACCACCCACGGCAAGCTGGGCGTTGGCCACGAAATTTATCGTCACCGTATTGGTGATGGAAGGAGCCACAGGATTATTCTCCCGAACAGCCTTCACCGCCCCAATGATTTTCTTCTGAACCTCTTCCTTTGTCATTTACAAGTCCTCCCCTGCTCCAAAGTCAGTCATTCAATTTCCCTGCCAACCGCTCTGCCAAAAGGGTGTACCGTTTCCGCATACGGTCATTCTCCACCGCGGTATTAAGCGCAGCCTTTGTCCCAAGCAATACTACCATCTTCTTTGCCCTTGTAACTGCCGTATAAAGGAGATTGCGCTGAAGCATAATATGATGCCCCGGTACCAGTGGCAGGATAACGACAGGATATTCACTGCCCTGGCTCTTATGGACACTCATGGCATAGGCAAGCTGCAATTCTCCGAGCTCATTACGTTCATAGTCCACGCTGTCCTCTCCGAACAGCACCGTCACATGCTCAGACTCCATATCCGAGATAAAGCCTATGTCCCCGTTGAACACACCCTTGTTATAGTCATTCTTGGTCTGCATCACCTTATCCCCAAGCCGGAAGGTCTGAAAGCTGTTCACGAATTCCGCTTTTGTCGGTGCCGCGGGATTGAGCGCCGCTTGAAGTCTTCGGTTCAGATTATCCACCCCGCACTCCTGACGATGCATGGGGGAAAGCACCTGAATATCCTGCATGGCATCAAAGCCCACAGCCGGCAGGACTTCCGCGCAAAGCTCCACTATGGCATCCGTCACAAGGGCGGCATCATCAATTTCCAGAAAATGGAAGTCACCATCCTCCTTGCAGATTGGCAGTCTTCCACCGTTTATGGCATGTGCATTCACCACAATGGTGCTGTTCTCATCCTGACGGAAGATTTCCTTCAGTCTTACGCTGGGCAATGCCTTTGAACGAAGGATATCCCTGAGAACCGAGCCCGGACCAACAGCAGGAAGCTGATCCACGTCCCCCACCAGTATCACATGACAGCCATCTGGCACCGCCTCTAGGAAATGCCTCATAAGCACTATATCCATCATGGATACCTCATCCAAAATGATGGCATCCGCCTCCAGCTGCTCATCCTCGCCCCTGAGGAACTCCGCGCCCGCGGGACCGCCCTGAGCCTCAAGCATACGGTGTACAGTCACGGCCCTATGCCCCGAAGTCTCCGCGAGGCGCTTAGCGGCCCGTCCGGTAGGCGCACCCAGCAGGACCTGAAGCCCCTGCTGCTTAAGAAGGCCTATCATACCCCGAATCACGGTTGTCTTGCCTGTACCGGGGCCTCCCGTCAATACGAAAACCCCTTCCTCCAGCACCGACTTCAAAGCTATTCGTTGAAGATTTGCCAGCCGCAATCCGTTTGAGCGCTCCCATTTCCTCACCAATACCTCAGGCTCTTCCACCGAAAGGGGATGCGCTTCCTTTTGAATGGCAAGCAGTCTTTCGGCAACACGCCGTTCAGCATGGTAAAGATATGGAGGATATATAAGAGTTTCTCCCCCTAGTTGCTCCATGATAAGCCTTTCCCTGTCCAGCTGCTCCTTAAGTATCTCCCAGACCTTGTCCTTGTCAACCCCAAGGAGCGAAGCAGATCGCTCTACCAGTGAATCCTCGGGCATGCAGCAATGTCCCGATGCTGCTATCTTTGAGAGCGCGTAATCTATGCCGGCCGCGATTCTGGCCGCTGAATCCTTTTCCATGCCATTGGCTGCCGCGATGGCATCAGCCGTTGTAAAACCGATACCATCTATATCCCTCGCAAGCTGATAGGGCTTATTTTCCAGTACCCCAAGAGCCATTGATCCGTATTCCTTCAATATGCGTCCCGCGAAGGTTCCGGAAATACCATGGGATTCCAGCCACAGCATGACATCCTTCAGCTCGTACTGTTTCCGGTAAGATGAGCTGATCTTTTCCATGGTTTTCTGTCCTATGCCGGAAACCTCCATCAAACGGCGAGGATGCTGCTCGATAATGTCCAAAGACTTCTCGCCAAATTTCTGCACGATACGCTGAGCCATTGCGGGACCCAGCCCATCTATGGCTCCCGATGCCAGAAAACGTTCAATGCCGTCAGTGCTGGTGGGCGCGGAAATTTTCATTCTTGAAGCCTTGAACTGTTCTCCAAAACGGGGATGCTGAATCCATGCCCCTTCAAGCTGCACCAGCTGTCCCACCAGGGGCGGCACAGAATTCACCGTTACATTGACCTTGCCCTGCTGTCCCTTGGGACGCAGGCGCAAAACCGCGAATTTCCCGTCATCGCTGGCAAAGACAATACTCTCCACCACACCCTCAAGTGTGCTGCCCACCTGCTCCATTCCCGGCAGTTGAGTTTGCTCCATCACTTCACGCCTCCGTCAATCGCTCCCATTTCAGATAGCGCTCTTCGATTTCCTTTTCCTTCGCCGCATAGGCTTCGGCAATGGCATGGCTTTTCTCAGGGTCTTGCTGCAGTGAAGGATCATTCATTTCATATTCAAGCCCCTTGAGCTCCGCTTCAGCCATGGCAATCTCAGCCTCTGCCCGTGAAATAAGCTCCTTACGCTTTTCCACGCTCATGCTCTGGATTTGGCTTCGCTCCGCTTCCGCACGACGTTCCCTTGCATCGGCACTTACCTTTGGAACCTCTTCCGGAACCGTTTTCTCATCAAGGTTTGCCTGCTTTTTCCGCTTTACGGTATCCTGCGCTTCATTCTCTTCGGCTTCCTGTGCCTGAAGCTCCTTCTTCATACGATAGTAGCTATAGTTCCCGTTATATTCCGTAAGCTTGCCATCCATCAGCTCCAGCGTGCAGTTGGATACCCTGTCCAGAAAATACCTGTCATGTGAAACCGCCAGAAAGGTTCCCGGAAAAGCCATCAGCGCCTCCTCCACAGCCTCCTTTGCGGGAATGTCCAGATGATTCGTGGGTTCGTCCAAAACAAGGAAATTCGCCCCTGTCAGCATAAGCTTAAGGAAGGCCACCCTTGACTGCTCGCCCCCTGAAAGCTCGCCTATCCTGCGGTAGACATCATCGCCATGGAACAGGAATGCTCCCAGATAGCTTCTAGCCTGTTCCTCCGTAGTGCCGAATTCATACAGGATTTCGTCCAGCACCGTCCGTTCCATGTGCAGACCTTCATGCTGCTGAGAAAAATATCCAACCTTGACCCGGCTGCCCAGTTTCACCCGACCTGTAGGTGACTCCAGTTCCCCAAGAAGAACCCGCAGAAGGGTAGTTTTTCCGGCTCCATTGGGGCCAACCAGCGCGACGCCATCCCCCTTGCGTATCAAAAGATCCACATGGGAAAAGATTTCTTTCCCGCCAAAGGCCATGGAAACATCCTCCAGCTCTGCCACCCTCTGAGCACACTCAGACGGAGGATGAAAGGCAAAATAATTAAAGGCTGCTGTTTCAGGGGGCAGCACTATACGATCCAAACGGTTTAGCTGACTCTGCCTTCCCCTTGCCTGCTTCGACTTGATACCTGCCCTATAGCGGCGGATATATTCCTCTGTTTTCCTTATGTGCTCCTGCTGCTTCTCATAGGCTGACTGCAGAGCTGCCCGCCGTTCCGTCTTGACCTTCATGAAATAGGTATAGTTGCCCTCATAGCAGGTCACGGTCTTTCCCGACAGCTCTATTATACGCGTGGTCACACTATCCAGAAAGCGTCTGTCATGGGAAATGAGCAGCACTCCCCCATGATAATTGGACAAAAAGCCCTCCAGCCACTCTATCATGTTTATGTCCAGGTGGTTCGTGGGCTCATCCAGGAACAGGAAATCCGGTGCCCTGAGAAGCGCCTTGGCTAAGCATATGCGCGTCTTCTGGCCACCGGAAAAATGCCTTACATCCTTTTTGAAATCCTCATCCGTGAAACCCAAGCCAAAGGCAACACGCTTGATTCGGCTTTCAAAATCATAGCCTCCAAGCTGTTCAAAGCGCTCCACCAGGCGTCCGTACTGCCCAAGGACAGCCTCGTCCTCCGAACTGCCTATGCGGCGCTCCATGGCCTCCTTTTCCTTCCCCAAGGCAATTATATCCTCAAAGGCCCTAAGGAATTCATCATAAAGCGTCCCTTCCCCGAATTCCGACCTCTGCTCCACATAGCCTATGGTGTCTGCCGAATCGATCTGAACAGTTCCTCCATCCCATTCCTCCTGCCCCAACAGACAGCGCATGAGGGTGGTCTTCCCCGCGCCGTTAGCGCCTACGAAGCCCACCTTATCACCACGCGCCACCTCGAAGCTCGCATCATGGAAAAGCTCCTCTATGCCAAAGGACTTTGCCAGTCCCGTCACCTTGATTTTACCCAAAAGATCACCTTTTCCTGTCGTAGTCCAAGCCTATATTCACCACGGCCTGATTCCTTCCTCCGCCGTCCATTATAAGGCATTGGAAGGGCATTCCATAAAACAAATCCGTATTCTGGGAGGATGTAGTTATGGTAGTATGCTCCCAACTGCTGGTTTTCCCTGTTTCAACACTGGAAATCACGAAACCCTTCTTACGCAGCACGTCGGCTACCTCAGCGCCGGCCCCGTTGATTCCGCTGGAGTTGATGACAAGTACGGAAATCTCTTCAGGCTTCAACGGCTTCAGATTCTTGCCATCATCATCCTTTTTCATGTCTACAGAAGCCATCACCTGCATATCCTTTGGCTGATTCGCTTCATATTCCCTCGCGGCCCGTTCCGCCGCGGCCAGCATCTCCGGAGTGACATTGACATTCATATCCTCAACGACCATCCTGCGGGTCGCCACCACGTCCGGCATCCAATAGCTTACATCAGCAAGGTATGCAGGCTTTCCAGGAAGCATTTCAGTTTTTAGCCCGTGGGAACGCACAGCCTCAAGTATTGAAGCAAATGATATGAGTTCCTTCATACTCATATCAGTTTCCACTGCCCCCTTAATCTCCTCTGCCACAGCAGGCAGCTTCGGCAGAATATCAGGGGAAAGCACCCTTGCCAGAAGAGCCTTCATGAATTTCTGCTGGCGCTTGATCCTTCCGATATCACCCTCACCATCACGATAGCGCACATACTGGATGGCATGATCCCCATCCATGTGCTGCTCCCCCGGGTAAAGGTCTATCACAAGCCCTCCATTGTCGTCCCATGGGTCCTCATAGTACATTCGTTTCTCAACGTCGATATCCACGCCGCCCACTGCGTCCACAATCCGTTCAAAGGCCTTTGTATCAATGAGGATATACCGATCAATGGGAACGCCAATAAGCTGCTCCACCGTAGACTGCGAAAGCTCGTGACCTCCGTATGCATAGGCATGGTTGAGTTTGTCATAGCCGTAGCCCTTAATGGCCACCCTCGTGTCACGTGGCAGGGAGAGAAGCGCTCCCGTATCATCCTCCTGACGGATTGAGGCCACCATAAGCGTATCACTTCTGCCCACATCATCCGCCCTGCGATCTACTCCCAGAATAATGACACGGGTAATCCTGTCCTCCTCTGATGTATTCTGTGCCCCAAGCTGATCACCCTTGCCCAAGTACCAACCCAGTACCGCCACCAACATAACTGCAGCAAAACCCAACAACAATTTCAGTCTTTTAAAACTACGCTTCCTGCGTGTCTTTCGCATTACAAAAACTCCTTGCTCGAACTCAATAACTCTGCATTGTAGTATAGCAAATAAAGCACTTTACCGCAAATATAACCTACTATATTAATTGCCACCCTCTGCGAAATACTGTTTTCATAGAAACACAGCAAAGACCATGAAACCAAAATGGGAATTTGTATTTCAGACACAAAAGAAGAGAATCCAACCAGGAAGCAGATTCACTTCGGATAGGATTCTCTTCTTTGAGCGGAGCTCTCACTGTCTTTATGATAGCGTTTACTTTTCGTACTTATTAGGGAAAAATTTCTCCAAAACCCTTTCCTCTTCAGGCTTTCCCATGTATGAGCCAACCAGGAACAGTATCAATGAGCAGGATATGCCAATGGTAATCTGATGAAGCCCCATAATCTTGAAACCCAATCCTTGAGTCAAACAGTAGATTATAGTGCCGCCCCCCATGGAGAGAAGTGCCCCTAGCTTGTTTGCCTTGGGCCAGAACAGTCCCAGCAGCAGCGTCCAGAAGAAAGCGGTTTCTAAACCTCCAAACGCGAACATGTTAATGAGCCATATCAGACTTGGTGGTGTCAACGCTATTATATAAACGGTAACTCCAATAGCTGCCGTAACCACCATACTCAAAATCCGCAGCCTGTCTGCGCTTACCGTACGATTGTGCTTTTCCTGATAGTGCATGTAAACATCCTTCACGATCGCGGAAGCCGCAACCAGCAGCAAGCTTGAAATTGTTGAAATAGAAGCCGCGAGAGGCCCTATAATCGCAATACCCGCAAGCGCGGAGGGCATTGTAGTGACAATCGTCGTGGGGATTATATTATCCACTCCGCCGTAGCTTGCCAGATCCCCTGTCAGCACGCCACGAGCAAGGATTCCGGTGAAATTGATGCCAATGTTCATGAAGCCTATTACTACAGTACCAATCAGCATAGCTTTGTGGAGGCTCTTAGTATCCCTATAGCTGATTCCCCGCACTACAGACTGAGGCAGTGCTATAGTGCATATACCAACCAGCAACCACTGAGTGAAGTATATGCCCCATGGCATCTTCCCCATGGCGAAGGGCTCCAGCATTTCAGGATGATTCGTCTCAATGTTGGTCATTATGGCATCATATCCGCCACCCGCCTCAAGAACATGGTAAAGCAGAAGTACTATTCCCACCATCATCATAACAGCGCAGCAGGTATCCGTAATGGCCACTGCCCGAAAACCGCCTATGGTCGTGTAAATGACCGCAGTCAAACCGAAAAGCAGCAGCCCCGTCTCATAGCTGTAATCGGTTACTGCCGCAAAAAGCTTTGCTCCCCCCACAAATTGGGCAGTAGTGGTCGCGCAGAAAAAGATAACGATTACAAATGCTGCCAGTCCCGCCACAAGATTGGACTGGAACCTTTCACGTATTATATCCACTACCGTAACAGCATTGAACTTACGGGAAAGAATCGCCACCCTTTTGCCAAAAATACCCAGCACGAGGAATATTGCCGTCACCTGGACAACTGCCATGTATATCCATCCAAAACCAACCTGCCAGGCCATTCCAGGCCCGCCCACGAAGGAGCTGACGGAGCTGTAGGTGGCCACCGTGGTCATCGCAAGGACAAATCCACCCAAATCATAATTGCCTACGAAGTACTGCTTCACGAAATTATTGCTGAAGCCCTTGCTCTGCTGCTGCCGTATGTAAATGCTGATACCCACCATAAGCAGCATGAAAAGCAGCAGTGGGACCAAATCCAAAATATTGCCCTTTTCACCCACGATGCTCACCCTCTTCCGAAAGCGGCATATCCCTGAACACGGTTTTTGTCAGTACGCGCACCAGTAGAATGCCCATGAACCATACCCCAACAGTACCCATAACGGCCCAAAGGGGCAGATGGAACACCTTGACATCCAGCCCCGAAAGGCCGAACCCTGCCACCAGCCAGAAAAGAATCAAAAGCAACAGAACCACTCCCGTCGCAATCGCCTCCCTCTTGATCTGGCGATACTTACCTCTCTCTGTCATTTCACTTCCTCCTTAGATACTGTTTCAAAACAACTATCCACATCCCGCCAATAGCAAATCGCCCATCCTTTAAGCCGTGTATCAAAAAAAAGAAAGGCACCCCCTCAGGAATGCCTTCAAAGCGCGCATATAACACCGGCCAATTGCCCAAAAAGCAAATGGCAAGTCTCAGTGGCAGCTTCTTTCGGCAGTCCCGTTCCTAAAATACAGGCCGCGGCAGAATCGCCTGATATGGGATTGTATCAATATGTACGGCTGCAACGCATGCCGTCATTCCATATATTACTATGAAAACCCAAGAAGTCAAGCCGTAAGGCACAAGCTGATTGGCTGTTTTCATGTAAGGGCGTGTGGACACCGTAAGGTGTCCAGTAAGTTTACTATAAAATCTTGGTGAGTCAAGCCCAAAGGGCGCAGAGTGATTTAGATTTCACCCCTGTTTTTCTACCTTGACATTGTCGATTTCCCTTCCGTCCGGCAGGAAGCATCTGACTGTAAGGCTGTTTTTTTCAGCCTCCAGCGTCAAATAGTTATCTGTCTCCGGCTGGGGCGCGATTACCTCGTCAAGGGCATGGTCAATCCATAGACCGGGGTACCTAACATCCCCGGCAACCCCGGTCAGAATGTAAAGGGGGCCGCTTTCATCCCGCCTAAAGTCCCGAATATGGCCACGATCTCGATAGGTATGCAGATGGGCCGTAAATACTATGTCTATGCCAAGCTCGTCGAAGAGGGGCATGAAGCTCTCTCCCACCTGTGAAAACCCTTCCGTACGCTCAGGGCGTTTGTGTATACGGTATTGCAGCACATCCTTGTGGAGAAATACCACCTTCCATTTCTTGTGGCTGGCCTCCACATCCTTCTTGAACCATACAAGCTGCTCTTCCATAAGGCCGGGCTTGAATTCCTCCGTCTCATCCCACTGGGTATTCAGTACAACAAAGTGGACATCACCGTAATCGAAGGAATAATAGTAACGTTTGAAGGCCTCACTTCCATTCTCCGGAGCCTCGAAGAACCTCAGATATGCCTCGGGCAGCCTCACCTTCCACTCCCTGTTATAGGTTTCATGATTTCCCATGACCGGAACAAAGGGAATTTCCTCAATGATTCCCTCAACTCCATAGAGCCAGGCCTGCCACTGACTGAAATCCTCCCCATTGTCCACTATGTCCCCCATATTGACAAAGAAGGCTGACTCCGGATTCCGCTTTGCCGCGGCCTGCGCAAGTTCCTCCCAGCCGCTGTAGTCCGCTGACTGGGAATCAGGAAATATCAAGGCCTTGAAGGACTCGCCCGAATCCGTGGAAAGCCTGTGCCAGCCGCTTGCCTCATCACCGTTCACAATCCGATACTCGTAACCTTCTCCGGGCTTAAGGCCGTCAAGTCTTGCGCTGTATTGTATATTGTTCCTGCCGTCATCCTCAAATGACGTATCCACGGCAGAAACAAACTGCCCTTCGCTGCTGCCCTTTACACGGTATTCCAGCTTAGGCCCGGCCAAGGCAGATTCTGACTGCCACATGATACAGCGGCTTGTGCCGCTGTCATGGGTAATAATCTGCCTTACATGCTTCGCATGATCGTCTCCCGACATACTTCTCATACTGTTGGCAACATTCCTATAGGACGAGCTGCCCAGTAGCAGCTTTCCACCAATCAGCAGAGCGCCGCCCCCCGCCAATCCCTTCAGAAAGGTACGGCGGGATATACTTTTATCTTCGTTCATTGTACTCCCCTATTCAATCAAAGAACCATAACACGAACCTATAATAGAATCTTACAAGTTGCTTTGTCAAGGGAATTAAGCTATGCTTGCGAGCAGTTTTCCCGGGCCAAAACCAGTGGTGACGTATGCGCTTTCACCCGGCATCGCGGCCGGCATGTGAACCTCATCCACCGCTCCGCGGTCCCCCTTCCCCGTAGGGGAAAGGCTATAATTGCCATCATTCGAAAATTTATTAAACGCCCGTATTGATGAATCCATCAGCACTTGACAAAGTCCTAATCACCATTATATGATGTTAACAGATGTCACACTTATGACTCGTTTGGAGAGCCATGGAGTCTCGTTCAGGCTCCATGGCATTTTTTATTTTAAGGGAGGCGATTTTATGGCAATATTCGCGGCAACAGTTTTTGTATTGATGTATGCCGTCATCGTATCGGAGAAAATCCATCGTACAGTGGCAGCCATGATAGGTGCTGTTGTCATGATGCTGGCAGGAGTCCTGTCCATCGACACCGCCCTTCATCATGTGGACTTCAACACCCTTGGACTGCTGGTAGGCATGATGATACTGGTTGGCATAACCAGTCACACGGGACTTTTCGATTATGTGGCAATATGGG
>DOYB01000194.1 GCA_003518745.1 Selenomonas sp.
AAGCAATAAATCTATGACCGTTCCTAAAAGCCGCAAAAAGCTCCAGCTTCCACGACGCAAATTTCCCAGCCAACCGCGATTCTGATACAAATGCAACAGGATAAGCAGCAACCAGACCACGCCGAGGATTTCATGTAAAAGCTTCGGCGTGTGATAGAAACACATCACCGCGATGAACAATAGTGGCAAGCAGGTCGTCACACCTAACCGTTTCACAACGAGGCTCCAATTTTATACGCCATGTCGGCAAAAGGCGATTTTTCCACCAAGGAACGCGCGCCACAGCCGGTAGCCATCACCTGACCAACGTCCTGCCACTCCATGTACCGCACCAAAGTTTCATAGTGATTAACCAGCGCTTCCATCGTCCAATCGGCGCTGTTATAAGCCGTGGCCATCATTATGGATTTCTTGCCATGTAATTTCCCGGTACGCGAATAGAATCTGTCCACAATAACCTTCAACTGCGCCGACATGCCGAAATAGTAAAGCGGTGTCGTCAGCACGATAAGGTCAGCCTCCAGCATTTTGGGCATCAGCTTATTTTCGATGGCATCCTTAAAGATACAGGGACCGTCCATGCCGCATTTGTCGCAGCCACGGCAGGGATGCGTTTCCTCATTGGCTGCGTCAAAGGTGAAGACCTCATGGCCCGCGCTTTTGGCGCCATCCGTAAACCTGTCCGCCAGATAAATGGAAGTTGATTCTTCTTTGGGATGGGGACTGCTGGTAATCACGACAATTTTCATATTCTTTCCTCCCGACACACTGCCTTTTTCCGGCACCACATTTTTCTTGGTCTCATCGCCGGCCAACGCTGACAGGCCGCAGCCTGACAAAAACACGGTTATCGAGCCCATGCAGGTGACTTTCAAAAACTCTCGTCTATTCATACACACCACTTCCATAAATAAAAGCCCGTATCCTGCTCATATACCATATTAATTCACCGCATCCCCTTTGGCGCATTTTTCATCCATACCTGTTCTTCCTTATTGCCATTGCGGGTATTCTGTGCCATTACCCCCACCAATTTGTGCGGGATATACAGTTCCTCCAAATAATCAAGATCTTCGCCCGACAGGCCAAGCTCTACTGCCTTGACTGCGCCATCAATATGATGCAGCTTGGTAGCCCCCGCCACCGGTGCGGTCACCTTCGTCAGCAGCCAGGCCAGTGAGATTTCCGTCATGGATACCCCATATTTATCAGCCAGCTCTGCAACCCGCAGGATGATTTTTTCATCGGACTCAGCCGTGCTATCGTATTTCAATTTGGCATAACTGTCCTCCGCAAGGCGCTTAGAGGTTTCACCCGGCCTGCGGGAAAGCCGCCCGCTGGCCAGCGCGCTGTAAGGTGTCATGGCAATGTTGTCCTCTGCGCATAATTTTGCCATTTCCCGTTCTTCTTCACGGAACAGCAGATTATAATGGTTCTGCACCGACACAAAGGAAGCAAAGCCTTCCTTCTCCGCCAAGGCATTGGCCTTGGCCAGCTGATAGGCATAGCAGTTGGCAATACCGATATAGCGAACCTTGCCTGCCTTTACCTGCTGATTTAGGCCATCCAAAACGTCATAAATCGGTGTCTGATAGTCCCACATATGATAGATATACAAATCTACATAATCCATGCCCAAGTGCTGCAGGCTTAGATCAAGCTGTTTGGCAATATGCTCCTGTCCGGTCACGCCTTCCGCGATTTCCTGCTGACTGCGGGGCAGGAATTTTGTCGCTACAACTACTTTATCCCTGGAGGAATAATCTCTAAGTGCTCTGCCCAGATACTCCTCGCTGGTGCCGTTCTGGTAGGCAATAGCAGTATCATAGAAATTTATCCCCTGTTCCAAAGCGTGTTTGATAATCTCTCTGGTGGCATTTTCATCCACCGTCCAGCTATGCTGTCCCGTAGCCGCATTGCCAAAGCCCATGCAGCCCAAGCAAATGCGGGATACCTCCAAATCCGTGTTACCTAGCTTCGTATATTGCATTGCCACGCACCTCCTGCGTTCATTTTTTCCTTTTGCTTACATCCCAATGCCTATCGTTCAAGAATTATGAAAGCCTTTCTGGCTCAACGTAATTTTGGCCGGAAGGTTAACCACCTCATGAACATTCAAGAAAAATCCATCTATCTGATTTTTAAAGTCTTTATATGCGGCAGAGTTCATATACTGTTCGTAGGCTGCCTGACTTTCATACATTTCCATAGTGTGAATCACATTTGGATTGTCGTGCTCTGCCGTTACAAACATCCCCATCACACCCGCATCATCTCTAACCGCGCGAATTGCTTCCTGCTTCGCCAAATCCTGATAACGCGCCAGACTTTCCGGCTTGACCTCATAACGGTGCATAAATACCACAGTAGCTGTGCCGCTGTTTTTTTGTTCCAAAGCAATGCCATTAGCCTCCAATATTTTGAGACGCTTTAGCATTGGCAGCCGTGCCGCACGATAATCCTGAAAAGCTTCACTGGTACTGTGAATTCGATAGGCCTCGTAGCTTTCATAGATTTCCAGCAGCCGCATCAGATCGTGATTATTCACGTCAATAGCGCCATAGAGCGCATACGTACCGGCTTCCTTCGCAGTTTGAGGCGCTACCGTACGAGCGCCGATTTCTCCCATGGCCTGCATATTGCCCGGGGTGCTTTCCAGCACCGCCCAATGAACCATCGGCATATTCCCTTCCGGCGTACGAATGGGCTGAGCAAAAGACAGTGAGCTATCCATAAAAAGGCCTCCCATTGCCAGTAACATAGTCTTTTTAAAATTCAGTTTGAAATTCATCATTTTCTCCTTATCGTTCAAAATTGGAAAAATAAGCGCTCCTCTCCGCA
>DOYB01000109.1:0-2989 GCA_003518745.1 Selenomonas sp.
GATCTCTTCAATAGCGAAATTTGGAGGAAGGCGTTCGATAATTGTGGAGTAGATACTGCCTATTATAATGAGCGGCAGCGGGGACTTAGGGAGATATTTCCATGGGAGCATACATCCCCCGGCGTGAACAAGGAATTCCTGCTGAGGGAGCATCACAAGGCATTAAAGGGTGATGTTACGCCGGACTGCCGTCGGAGCCAGTGCAGTGCCTGCGGGGTCTGTCCTAATCTTGGAGTAAAGGTAGTTGACCACATTGCAAGGGCAGGGGAATTTCAGGAGCTTGAAAGAAAGCACGGCACAAAGCAAGAAACAAAGCCCCGTCAGCTATATGCCTATCGGGCAAGAATCCGGAAGGGTGAGGAGCTTCGCTATATTTCCCATCTTGACTATGCTTCGGTTTTCGAGCGTGCTTTTTTGCGGGCAAAGCTGCCAGTTGCCTTCTCTGAGGGCTTCAACCCAAGAATGAAGCTGGCCTTTGCCTCGGCTCTCGCGGTGGGGGTAACCAGTGACGGGGAATATATGGATTTTGAACTGACAAAGCCACTGTGTCAGCCGGAAGTGTTCGACAGGCTGAGGGCAAATCTCCCTGTGGGGGCGGAGCTTTTGAAGCTGCGGGAACTTTCGGGCAAGCAGCCGGCATTGATGTCTATAGTTGACGCCGCAATCTATGAAATACGCATTCCATTTGGAGGAAACCTAGATTCTGTGGAAAGCGCCTTGGGACGTTTTGACAGAGCTGCTGAGGTGAAATATCTTAGGGTCACTCCGAAGAAGCGCAGGGAAATAGAAGTTAAGCAGTATATATCAAAGCCCATTTCAGCATCGATTGAAGGAGAGGAACTGCTGCTTAAGATGGAGCTTGGCATAACTCCTACAGGAAGCGTGAAGCCCGGAGAAATATTGGAGCTTTTGGCAGGAGAGTTTGGGCTTCCTGTTGAAGTATCCGCTGCGAAGATACATCGCACCGAGCTGCTAAGGGGAGGAAAACCCATTATCGAACCAGGAATCCACTGCCTTTAGGCATGGGGAGTGTCAAGGAATAGGTAAGATGAAATCTAATATATTTCTGCGCTATGGCGGGCACGCACGCTAATGTTTAAGAACAGAAGCACGAAGCCGTATGATTACAGCTTCGTGCTTTTTGTAAAGATTGAACTGGAGCGGGAATCATGCCTTTGACTTGATGGATTCCAGCAGGAAGTATAACGCGCCAAGCATTCCCGCGTCATTGCCCAGTTTTGCGAAGGCAATGCGTGTTCCCATGCGCATCGCGGGAAGAACATTTGCTTCTATATGCTTTTTAAGCAGGGGGCCAAGGACGGCCTCCTGTTTCATTACCGCCCCTCCCAAAAGAATAACCTCAGGATTCAGCAGGCAGCAGATTTGGGCAATGCCGTATCCGAGATTCTCAGCCATTACTTCAACGGCTGAAATGGCTTCGGGGTTTCCTGCAGCGGCCATTTGAAAGACCTTTTCACCGGTCAGCTCTGCCGGGTTCATGTGGCAGGCTGCCGCTGTACGCCCCACAAGGGCTCTGGTGGAGGCAATTTCCTCAAATATCATGTCCTGCTCAGGAAAACGCATGAAGCCTATTTCTCCGGCACTTCCGCCCGCGCCATGGAAAACCTTTCCGTCTAGCAGCAGGCAGCCGCCGATACCCGTTCCAACAGCCATCATAAAGATAGACGAAGCATTCCTGCCCGCACCCAGCCAGTATTCCCCCAAACCGGCCGAATTCACGTCGTTTTCCACCGTGCAGGGAATCCCAAGAGCATCCTCAACCAATGAACGCAGCTTTGTTCCTGTATATCCGGGAAAGCTTTTTTCACCGGCAAAGGCGATGCTGCCATCCTTCGCGTTTACGATGCCTGCTGTGGCGATGGCAATGCCTTCCGGATTATGAGTTTTACCGTAATTTCCGGCAATATCGATAACCTTACTGACTATGCCCGCAGCCCCTTCTTCTTGTGCCAGAGTGGGGCGTTCTCCGCGCTCCAGCAAGGTTCCCTGTTCAGTTGCCAAACCATATTTGATGTTGGTGCCGCCTATATCTATGCAAACATAGCACTTCATTATAAACATCCTTTCTTTGTCGTTAAGAGCAGTATCAATCAATCGTAAGGCTCTTTGGAAATGAAGGAGAGGGTGCGATTGCACCCTCTAAACTCCTTACACGAAATCCGGTATTCGATTTGCCCCTTACGATTCGTTATTGCTTATCCTTCCTTACGGAAGTCCATCCCATACCAAGGTCGGAATAGCCGAACCAATTCGCCTTGGAATCCCAGGTGAACTGATAGCGTCTGCGATTACCTGCTTTCTCGAAAGCCAACACCAAATCCCCGTTTTTCAGCGCTACAATATATGGATATGCTCCGGCCTCATGAGCATAGTTCTGGCTGTCAATGTAGACCACCAGCTTATTTGCGCTTGGCACGTAGCCGAAAAGACAGGCACGCTCAATGGATTGAAGAACATAGAATTGTTCGCTGGTGCTAATATTCTTGATTACGCGGAAGGTATACCCGTAATCTACTTTCGGAAAGTGCTCATCGGTAATTTTCTTGTCGTTCAGCCATGCCATAAAATGCAGTCTATTGTCGCTGCTTGATTGCCACAGTTTCCTTATCTGGAACTTGAGTGGTCCATACGGGGTGGTAAAGGTTTCCGAAAATGCCTGGTCGTTTTTCAATTCTTCGGTGAAATTGTTTGCCTCGTAGGTCATTTGGTAGGATTCAGCCGCGAAGCAAACTGTAGCGAATGCCATAACAAACAGGCTTAACACGAATGCGATACATTTTTTCATACTTTTTCCTCCTAGTCAAAAACCAATTCTCCATCCACGAAGGTTGCATTTTACATTTTATCTACCCCAAATATATAATTCGCCGTCTTTTTTTTTATTCCTGCTTAGGAAGCAAGTCGAAAAGAATATGGCGACAGCTATGACTGGAAGTAAGGCGTAGGCAGATAACTGAACAGAAAAAGT
>DOYB01000109.1:3041-3913 GCA_003518745.1 Selenomonas sp.
GAAAAAGTTTTTTTTGCCTTTTTTGATTGTATTTGTGTTATTTTTAGGTTATCAGTGCGTGGAGCAGCAAACGGCGTATGCAGGAGCAGTTTCAGTATACACGGACAAAGAGTGCTCTGTGAGTGTACTGAAGGTTTATAGAAAATCCAATGTAAGTATTAACGCGGACGTTAGGTTTGTTTTTCCCAAAAGAAATGTGGTAGAAACAACACATTATGAATTTCTGCATAGAAATGGAGTATGGGTTTTCAGGTCACAACAAAGAGAGTTTAGAAAGTGGCAGCCCGTAACCGATAATAGGATAGCAAAAGCGATTTTCGACTACGTTCGTTCCTAAGGAACTGTTCATAACGATTGATCGGAAACACAGATTTTCTGCTTTTGTGCCACATTATAACGCCATTGTTCAAATTTTGCCGAAGGCAAAATCTTCCAATTAGCGTTTCAACGAGGCGGGAGATATGCTCACCGCCTGTTACGAGATGTTCACCCCCACTTACGGAAGTGGGGGACATCTTCGGCCTCGTTATAAGACGGTAGTCGGGGTGAAGTACATATAGCAAAAGGAGATGCCTTGTCGAAAGGCATCTCCTTTTGCTATTGGGGTATATATTTGTCATCTTCTCACTTTTACATGGTCCACTGCCCGTTGATATAAGCCTTGGTGCCTGGCGGAGGAGGTGGCAGTTGTGCAGGCAGCGGAAGAATCGCGCCCTTGGTTATAGCGTTGACTTCTTCTATGACTTGATGTGCCAGATCAATAGAAAGACCGCTGGCTCTCATGCATTTGTCGGGGTTATGGAAACCATTTCCATTCTCTGCGGAAATCCAATCCCAATACCACTGTGCTTCACGGAGCTTCAAGCGGGCTC
>DOYB01000041.1 GCA_003518745.1 Selenomonas sp.
TAGGGGAAGACGTGCATGCGGGAGAAGCTCATCTTTTCCGCAAAAGCCAGGCTTTTCTCATACATGGCCTCAGTTTCACCGGGAAAGCCGACAATTATATCAGTGGAGATTGCGACTCCCGGAACAGCCTGTTCAACATTTTGGATCAGTCTTGCGAATTCTGATGTATCGTAGTGACGGTTCATGGCCTTTAGGATCTCATCCGAGCCTGATTGGAGCGGCAGGTGCAAATGGCGGCAGAACCTTCCATCCTGTCGCATAAGCTCAAAAAGCTCCTCGGAAAGTTCTATGGATTCCAATGAACCTAGGCGAAGGCGCTTAAGTCCCGGAATTTTGAGAGCTTCCCGGGCGGCAGCTGCCAGGCTTACCGAGCTTCCTTTTCTTGACAAATCCCTTCCGTATGCGCCAAGGTGAATGCCTGTCAGGACGATTTCCAGAAAGCCCTTTTCGATGAGTTTTTCTGCCTCACGGTGGAGGCTTTCCAGAGAGCGTGAGCGAACAGGCCCGCGAGTATATGGAATGATACAGTAGGAGCAGAAATTCTCACAGCCCTCTTGTATCTTAAGAAATGCTCGGGTTCGGGAGGGAACTCCGAATAGGGGAATGTCCTCGAATTCCTCGGTTTTCATTATATCGGATACACTGTTCATGACACCGTCCTCGTTCATGGCCTGTTCCACTAAGTCCACAATTTTTGACCTGTCACGGGTGCCAAGGACAACACGTATTCCTTCCAATGCTCCTACTTCATCAGGTGCAGCCTGAGCATAGCAGCCCACCGCGGCTAGGATTGCTTTGGGATTCTGTCGTTGAGCGCGTCTGATCATCTGACGGGATTTCTTATCGCTGAGACTGGTGACAGAGCACGTATTTATGACATAAACATCAGCTTTTTCAGCAAAGGGAACGAGCTCGTAGCCCCTTTGCAGGAACAAGCCTTCCATTGTTTCTGTTTCAAACTGATTGACCTTGCAGCCAAGGGTCAAGAAAGCTGCCTTAGGCATTAGATATCCCCCAACTCATATTGTATTATGCTCATAGCGGCAATCGCGGCGGTCTCTGCCCGCAGGATCCGTGGTCCAAGGCTGACGCTTTTCGCTCCTTTAGAAAGGAGCAGTTCTGCTTCTTCCAGGGAAAAACCGCCCTCGGGACCTATAAGTAAAATAACTTGTCTTGCCTTTAAGTCCTTAAGGCATGCTTTAAGGTTATAATTTGCCTCATTCTCATAGCAGAAAATCAGCGCGAGGTCATCGTTCAGAGTTAAGCCGTCAAGCCATTTAGTAAGTTCTATAATTGGAAAAACTTCGGGTATTTCAGTGCGGCCGCATTGTTTTGCCGCCTCGTTGACAATCTTTTGCCATCGGTTCTGCTTGTCAGCGGCTTTTTTTTCATCATATCGAACCACCGAATTGCGGCTTTTGAGGGGACGTATGGCCGTAATGCCAAGCTCCACGGCCTTTTGTACGATAAGCTCCATCTTGTCGCCCTTTGGGAGGCATTGCGCGAGAACTATATCAATGGGAGACTCAGTGTTGTTGGACAATCTTTCAATCAGCTTCGCGGTAACTGTTTCCGACGTGAAGGAAAGGAGCTCCACTCGTCCCACATGGCTTGAGCCGTCCACAACCACGAATTCCTGACCGGCTTTGGCTCTCATCGCATGCATAAGATGATGGGCATCGGGTCCTTTAATCTCAATTATGTCCTCTAAAGTACCGGGGATGAAAAGACGCCTCATGCTGTTTTCCTCGTGATGACCATTGCGGCCCAGCCCTTTTCTTCCATTACCTTTTCCACTTCAAAGCCATGCGCCAAGGCGGCCTCGGTTACATCAGCCATGCGGTCCGCGATTATTCCTGAGCAGAGGAGCTTACCCTGTGGCTTCCAATGGTCTTCCACCTCGTCAAAGAGCCTGATGATGATATCGGCGACTATATTGGCTATAATGAGATCCGCCTTTGTATCCACGGCCTTTAACAGATCGCTTACACCTGTTGAAATCACCGCGTCCACTTTATTCTGGGCTATGTTTTCTCTTGCCACCTTAATGGCGGTTTCGTCATAGTCCACTGCAGTGACATGGGAGGCTCCCAGTTTCGCGGAAACTATGGACAGTATTCCGGAGCCGGTACCCACATCGATGACTTCCATGCCGCCTCTGACCAGCTGTTCCAATTCTCTTATGCACATAGATGTTGTGGGGTGGGTTCCGGTACCAAAGGCCGCTCCCGGGTCTATTTCAACCACCACGTCATCGGGGCTTGCTTCGTATTCTTCCCAACTGGGTTTGATGACTATAAGGCTGCCAACCTTTTCCGTATGGAAATATTGTTTCCAGCTCTCTGACCAGTCTTCATCCTGCACTTCATTCCAGGATATATCACATGGACCGCTGGCAACACCGCCTTCAGCCAGAGCTTTCACGCGGGATTCAAAAATCCTGAGCTTTTCGTCAAGCTTTTCATCGGAGGGAAGGTAGGCCTTTACTACCACAACCTCCGTTTGTTCCGCTTTCTTGAGATCGGTATAGTCCCAAAGACCGGAATCAATATAGCTGTTGAGGAGTGCCGGATCTTCAATCACGACACCGGAAGCACCCAAATCGTGAAAAATTTCCGCCACAAGCTCGGTAGCTTCGTGGGAGGTACGGATGGCGACTTCGGCCCATTTCATGGCAATCTCTCCTGTCAGAAAAATGTTAAAAGCTCCAATAATTATAACTCCATTACCAAGTGAATGGCAATATATTACCGTTTTGTAATCAGAAAAAGACCGCAGTTCAAGCTGCGGTCTTTGAGTATGCTATTATGGTGCGATTGGGGCGATTCGAACGCCCGACCTACTGCTTAGGAGGCAGTTGCTCTATCCTGCTGAGCTACAACCGCATTAGCAAGCCCTCATATTATAACAGGAAGTGAGAGCTT
>DOYB01000155.1 GCA_003518745.1 Selenomonas sp.
GCATTTATGTGCAGATCGGTGTCATCATGCTCATGGGTCTCGCGGCAAAGAACGCCATCCTGATCGTTGAGTTCGCCAAGGCGCGAGTTGACGCAGGCATGGAACCCGTGAAGGCCACCATCGAGGCGGCGGGACTGCGTCTCCGCCCAATCATCATGACGTCCCTGGCCTTCATCATCGGCTGCTTGCCTCTGGCTATGGCCAGCGGCGCAGGATCTGCGGCCAGAAACGGCATGGGCACGGCGGTGGTAGGCGGTATGTTCTTCGCCACGTCCCTTGGTATTTTCCTCATTCCAGTCATGTACTGCGTTGTGGTATGGATTACGAGGAAATTCAGCAGGAAAAAAGAAACTGTATAATTTTATAGTCAATAAAAATGCCCCGATGGAAGGATAATTGTTCCATCGGGGCGAATTCTTATATTGGAGCGATTTATAAGGATTAAAGAATCGTAAATTGTAGTTTTGAGCATTATCGTGACGAATAGCAATAGGGTAATGCAATGAGTTATGGGGCGTGGGCCGGACTGCTTGCGCGCCCCTCAGGCTTGGTTTACGGAGCATCAGGGTAATCAGGCTGTACGAGATGGAGGTAATAGGATGTTGAAGGACGAATCGAGAAGACTGATTTTCGGGGGATTCTTCTTTATCGTGAGCATGTCCCTGTTGGTATTCCTTGGCATGAATCGATACATGGAAGGCCGTACCCAGGATGATGTGAGGCAGGTGGCCCAGTCCTATGTGGAAGGCGTAGCTTCCGAGTCCCTGTATCAATTTACCACGATTTCAAGCATTCGTTTCGGGCAGGTATATCGACTGATAGATTGGGTGGACAGTCACGCTCCAGCGGGAGACGTAAATGCCGTTTACACGGAGATTCAGCGTATTGCCGCGTTTCAGTCCCTGTCAACATGTGCTCTTGTCACGGATGACGGCAGCTTTGAAACCGTTTATGGAATTCCCTTCAGGGACTTTCGTGATCTTGACTTCGTTATGCAGCACATCAAAAGCGAGGACCGTGCTATCACAGGCGGACAAAACGTCAGGGAACAGGTCATAATATGGTATGTTCCCATAAAATATCCCATGAAGAATGGCAAGGTCAGCAGTGGTATCATTTGCTGCCGGCCAATGAAGGATTTTGTGGAGACGCTTCATCTGAATGCGGAAGGTACACTTGCCCTTTACAACCTGATTCGCAGGGACGGTAGCTTTGTAGTACGTGACAATGGGAGTATCTCGAAGGATGATTTCTTTGAACAAATGCTTCAAAATGAAACCGGACTGGATAAGCCCATTGGGGATATCGTTGATGAATTCAAGCAGGCGATTGCGGATGGGAAACCCATGCGATATGTTTCCGACTATAAGAATCCTGTCAGTGGAGCCGTGGGCGGACGCAGCGTCATTGGTGTCCCCCTGCCGGAAAGCAACTGGTATATCCTTTCCTTGATGCCCTTCAATGCCATGGATCAGATGGTTAAGGATATGAGTGAGACACGCAGCAATACAATGGTAACGGCAGTGGCTTTCCTGTTTTTATGTGTCCTTGGGGTATTTGTCCTGTATTATCGCATGTCCCAGAGGCAGATTGAGGCCTTGGGAGAGTCCCGGGAACGTGCGGAAAGGGCGTTGGATGATGCGGAGGCTGCAAAGGAGGAAGCTGTACGCGCCAAGGTGGAAGCTGATGAAGCCAGGAAGCATGCCGAGGACTCACTGCTGGAGGCGGAGGCAGCTAACGATGAGGCAATGAGGGCCAAGGAGGATGCGGATGATGCCAGAATGCGGGCTGAGGAATCCCTGCTGGAAGCAGAGGCAGCCAACGATGAGGCGATGAGGGCTAAGGAGGACGCGGACAAGGCAAGGGAGGAAGCGGATCATGCCCGTGAAATAGCGGAAGCTGCCAACAAGGCCAAGAGTGAATTCCTTTCCAATATGAGTCATGATATCCGGACCCCAATGAATGCTATCGTGGGTATGACCACTATCGCGAAAAGCCATCTTGATGATAAAGCCACTGTTGAGGACTGCCTGAGGAAGATTACTCTCTCCAGCAAGCAGCTTCTGGGGCTTATCAATGATGTTCTTGATATGGCTAAGATCGAGAGCGGCAAGATGTCCCTTTCACCGGAGGCGCTTTCGTTGCGACAGGCCATGGAAACCGTATGTGAAATAGTGCGTCCCCAGATTAAAGCCAACGGCCAGCACTTTGATATCTTCATCAGCAAGATTATAGCTGAAGATATCTACTATGACAGCGTACGACTCAATCAGGTATTGCTCAATTTCCTAAGCAATGCCATGAAATTCACGCCGAGGGAAGGGTCTATCCAGATCCATATCTGGCAGGAGCCGTCGCCTAAGGGGGACGATTACGTAAGGACCCACTTCACTGTGAAGGATACCGGCATGGGTATTACGGAGGAATTCCAGAAGAAGCTCTTTACAGCCTTCGAGCGGGAGGATAAACGCAGAATCCAGAAGACACAGGGAACCGGTCTTGGACTTACCATCACGAAGCACATAATAGACGTAATGGGCGGTACCATAGAGGTTAACAGCAAGGTGGGCGAAGGAACGGCTTTCCACATTGCCGTGGATTTTGAGCGGGTGAAGGTAGCAGAAAAGGATATGAAGCTGCCACCATGGAAAATTCTCGTAGTCGATGACAATGAGGATCTCCGCCGTACTGCCGAGAACTCTCTCAAGGAGCTTGGCACGAAGCCGGAGGCCTGCAGTGATGGAGAAATGGCTTTAAGGCTGGTCAGGGAGGCCCATGAGAGGGGAGAGGATTATTTTGCCCTTCTCATAGACTACAAGATGGCCGGCATGAATGGTATCGAAACGGCAAGAAAAATAAGGGAGATATTGGGCAATGATGTGCATATCCCCATTAACCTGATTTCCGCCTATGACTGGTCGGAAATTGAGGATGAAGCCAATGCTGCGGGAATTGACGGATTCATTGCTAAACCACTTTTCAAGTCCACTCTTTACCATGAACTGAAGAGGTACATGGAGGATGAGCCTGAGACTCATGACTTGCCTGAGGAGAATCAGGAAGTCAATCTAAAAGGCATGAGGCTCCTGTTGGCAGAGGATATGGAAGTGAACGCGCAGATTGCCATTATGCTTCTGGAGGAAAGTGGAGCCAGCGTGGAATGGGCGGAGAACGGCAAGATTGCCTCGGAGATGTTTGAGAAGTCCAGCGAGGGATATTATCAGGCCATTCTGATGGATTTACGCATGCCCATAATGAACGGCTATGAAGCCACCGAGGCAATCCGTTCTATGAAACGTGCGGATGCCTCCACTATTCCGATAATAGCAATGACGGCAGATGCCTTTGCCGATGACGTGGCCAAATGCATGGCCGCCGGCATGAATGCCCATATCGCGAAGCCGGTGGATATCAACAACCTGAAGAAGATGCTGGTAAGTTATGTGAAGAAACATTAGAGCACAGCCTTTGTAAAAAACGCGGAAAGTGAACACCCCGCCCAAAATGGGCGGGGTGTTCGATGTTTACGGTATTACTATAAAAACTCATTTGTTGGTCCCATTGCTTTCGATGGCAATCTTGTCAGCCAGCGCATTTACAAAATCTCTGGCATAATCCTTCGCGCAAGCCCCGAATCCATACCTGGAAACGACAAAGGGACTTTCCATAAGGAGATCACTTAGAACTTGGGCCTTTCTCCTGCCTGATTCCAAAAGGATACGGCAGGTCTTTTCTTCCACGATGTCTGTAAATGCTGAATTGTATATGTAATAATCGTCCGGGTCATCGGGAAGCTCACCTCTGTAGGCGCTTCTGAAGGCTTTCGCAAAGGGCGTGTAACCCCTTCCGTCCATAAGGCGGTGAGTCATGTAAGTGAATATGGCTTCTGAGGACTCTCTGGATATTGTGTGCAGTGTTTCTTCAGAGCGCAAGTCACGAGGCAGATCTTCCCATGCATTGATAGCAGAGGAGATGGCGTCCGAATTGAGGCATATGAAAGTCCCATCCTTTTCTTCAACAAGCTCGTTAATGAATTTCGTAAGGAAATCATCGGAGGAATGATTGGCCAAAAGCGCCCTTAAGGCCGCGGTATCTTCTTTTGAGAGAACCATATCATCCACAAGATGCTCAAGAACTGACTCCTTGCGTGATATACCACCGATTTGGTCACGCTTCAGGCGATCCGTTTCAAGATTGAGGAAATCCGCGTTCTGGCTGGTGGACAGCCCTGCTTTCATAAGCTCTTTCTCGATATCCTCACGGCTCTCAAGTCCCAGCTCGGTAAAATGAGAATTACGCAGGCTGCCAAGCTGGCTATTGGAAATATGGACGTATTCTCCGTCATTTGTCCTGTAATGCATGGTTAAATTGAGCTTCAGAAAGCCCAGATCCCTGTATAGCTTCTTGAATTCATCGAGGGAAAGATTCGTAGCGCAGATTGAATTGGCTGCTTCGGTCGGAGAACACTCAATGCTTATGCCAAAACCTCCCGCTTTTTCAGGGCAGGAAGGCATCCCTACGAAAAAATCAACTCCGTATGCCTTGCCGAGCCTTTTCACGGCATCCATGGCTTTTCTTTTATCACATTCGTGAAGCCTGTATATCTCGTCTGTTCCGGGGACTTCCATATCCGCGGGCGATATATTCTTCCAGAAATCGTGAAGCTCATACGCCGTATCGCTGGGACTGCCGTTAAGGTAATCGCTTTGCTTTTCCTTGAGCAGTTTTGCTCGATAATCACGTTCAACATTAGTATCATCGTATGTTTCATGATAAGAATAGTTCATATACGCATCCACCTTTCAAAAGGACACAAGGGACCGGCTGAATG
>DOYB01000265.1 GCA_003518745.1 Selenomonas sp.
GTTAGTCCCTTTAGGGATGCAAACACCGTTTTGCACGGAGTTTACTACAGATGGACCGCGAATGAGTCAGAGCAGCTTACTTCTTTTTGTTATCTTTGTTATCTTTTTTATCTTGATTATCCTTCTTGTCCTTTGAGTTGACTTCCCTGAAGGATGCGACGCCGAACTGGTAGGAGGTTATTGCATCGGGCCTCAGTACTGGATTGTCAATCAGATGTACCGCGATACATCTTCCGCTTTCACTGCGGAAGAAGGTTACGGCTTCCTGGGTTTCGGCAGTAGCCGTAGTATCAAACTGACCGTCTCCGGTGGTGTCTATCTCAACTTCCTTTGCTGAGATACCGAAAATGCCCTTATTGTTATCTGTGATGTTTACAAGGGAAATGCCCTCATAGGCGCTGCTTTTCATGAGCTTTTCCAGATAGGTTTTCGCGTCAGCTTCTGAAATTTTGTTCAGATCGGGGACGGCCTTGTTGTCAAAGGCATCCACTAAAACTACCCATGCGTGTTTGATGTTGTACTCTTCATTATCGAAGACGATGATGTCGCCCTTTTGCCCCTCATAGAGCATGCTGGCGGGGACTACGCCCAAGGGACGGTGGGGGCAAAGCATAGCGTAATCATACTTCGTGCTGGCAAAGAGATAAACCTCGGGCTTTTTGGAATCTTCTCCGGTCTGGGCCGCTGCCTCCTGTCCTGTTGCTTCAACCTCTTCGGCTGACGCCATGTTTGCCGGCATAAAGGATGCCGCGAACATGGTCATCGCCATAAAACATGTGGATAAGAGCTTCTTCTTTGTATTCTTCATTACTGTATTCCTCCTGCTGATATATAGTTTTTTATCATTTCAAGGGCGGTTTCCGTGGTTTGCAGCTTAATTTCACCGCGAGTGCCCTTGAAACGGTTTTCCCTGATTACTGTTCCCTGTGCCCCTGCGACAGCTATATAAACCAAGCCCACAGGTTTTTGAGGAGTACCCCCATCGGGACCTGCTATGCCGGTAACGCCAACTCCAATATCGGCTCCAATGGCCCTGCGGATACCTTCTGCCATTTCTCCGGCTGTCTGCTCCGAAACAGCGCCATATCCAGCGAGAGTGTCGGACTTAACACCCACTAGCCGTTCCTTTATTTCATTGGAGTAGGATACTATAGAGCCCTTCACATAGGCGGAGCTGCCCGCGACATCGGTGAGCCTGCTGGTAAGCAGCCCGCCGGTACAGGATTCCGCGCATGCTATGGTGAGTCTTTCTTTTGCCAACAGCCTGCCTGTTGAGATTTCCAAGGCCTCCATCGGTTCAGGACTCCTTCTTCCCTAACGGTTCCACGGCAATATCATAGGTAAAGCCCTGTATTACCCTGACATGCACCATGTCTCCGGGCTGACTGTCGGCATCTCCCTCAATATAAGCCTGTCCGTCTACCTCAGGAGCTTCGCGATAGGAACGTCCCACTGCGATATTCTCAAGCTCCTCATCCCGGCCTTCCACCATGACATCCAGCTCCATGCCTTCCATGGCTTCATTCATTTCCTGGGAAATCATGCTCTGAAGGCTCATGAGGTCGTGATAGCGCTCCTGCAGTATCTCCTCGGGAACTTGATCCGGCATATCTCCTGCAGCCGTGCCTTCTTCCTGGGAATAGGTGAATACACCCACCCTGTCAAAGCGTTGTTCCTCCAAAAAATCCCTAAGTTCCTGATATTCAGCTTCAGTTTCTCCGGGAAAGCCTACCATGAAGGTCGAGCGTATTGCAACTCCCGGAATCTTCTCCCGAATCTTTTTCAATAGGGCAGTTATGCTTTCCTTGGTATCACCCCGACGCATCCTTCTGAGGACGGAGTTGCTGGCGTGCTGAAGGGGAATGTCCACATAGTTGCAGATTTTAGGCTCAGAAGCGATAAGGTCTATCAATTCGTCTGTAAAGAATCTCGGATAGCAGTAGAGTATCCGTACCCACTGGAGCTTGGGCTCCTTTACGATTTCCCTCAGCAGCCGTACCAGGCTGGGCTGTCCGTACAAATCGTTTCCATAGTTTGTGGTGTCCTGCGCTATGAGGTTTATTTCCTTTACTCCCTGTTCCACAAGGTTGTGCACTTCATCGCAGATATCCTCGATACTCCGGCTGATGTACCTGCCTCGTATCATGGGGATGGCGCAGAACGCGCAACGATGGTCACAGCCCTCCGCGATCTTCACATAGGTGGAATAGGATGGGGTTGTGCGTATTCGTGGTGTCTTTGATGTGTATATAAGATCCTTGCCCGTAAGGACAACCCTATGTCCCCTCAGGCTTTCATCCACCGCCTCCATGATTCGGTCCCAGGCACCGGCGCCAACGATGGCGTCAGCCTCCGGAAGTTCCTCCAGAAGCTCTTTGGAATATCTCTCTCCAAGACATCCGGCTACAATCAGTGAACGGCACCTGCCACTGTCCTTGAAATCTGCCATGTTCAGAATGGTGGTGATGGATTCCTCCTTGGCGGACTGGATAAACGCACAGGTATTTACTATGAGAATATCCGCTTCTGCCGGATTCGTTGTCAGACTCACACCATTTTGCTGTAAGATTCCGAGCATAGTTTCCGTATCAACTAAATTTTTGGCACAGCCCAAACTTATAAAACCAGCTTTCAAGGGATTACCCTCCTATCACTTATTTCAAGCGTACATATTTTACCCAACGATCCAAAAAATCATGCTTCTGCTCAGGCGTGAAAGCCACCAAATGATTGAACAATAAAATGTTCTTGCCTGCAAAGGATTTGTGGGCAATGGTATCAGGATTTGTAGCAATGAAGTAGAAACCTCTGGACTGAAGGGCTACCTGTACATCGTCCGAAAGCAGCCAGTCGGAGAAGGTTTCTGCCGCGCTTTTCTCCATGCCCTTCGAGACGGTGGGGATGGCTGTTCCCGTCAGCATCCATGCCGTTCCGTCGGAAGGATAGACAATCTGTATTGGATAGCCATCATTCAAGTAGCGAAGCCCCTCGCTCTCTACAGCAATGGAAATGTCAACCTCTCCCATTCCTGCCTGACGGACCGGGTTTGAGAGATATTTTGCATATTGCAGCACCTGGGGATGAAGGCCACGCAGGATTTGATAAGTGGCCGTATCTCCATACTGCCCTATCATTTGGAACATCAAGTTCGCGGCAGCATCTGCCGCCAGAAAATCCGTGATGCCTATCCTTGCTCCGGTATCCTCGGCCAAAGCAGTCCAACTGTCAGGAACATGGGGTATGGTCATCATATAGTCCCGATTCACGCAGAATACCACCGGGTCGTACCAGATTCCCGTCCAAAGCCCGTCCTCTTCCTTGAAGCTGCTGCGCACAGCGTCATTTCGCTCTGAAATATATGGCTGTAGCAGCCCGTTTGAAGCGGCCTCCTGCAAAACCTCGCGGTCCGCGACCAGAAGAGCGGCGTGACGTGGATCTGTCTCTGCCTGTTCGGCTTTTAGCCGTTGTAGGATATCCCCTTTTGACAGTGGCACAAAATTCACTCTGACACGGGTCAGTTTTTCATATTCCTCAGACAGTACAGCAGCATGCTCAGCCGGAAGGGTAGTATAGGCCAGAATCTCCTGCATTGGAACATGTTCATTCTTGTGGTCAGCTCCTGCCAGATAGGTTGAGCCGGCGGCAACCAAAAGCAGCAATGTAAAGGCCGTCAAAAGCAATGCCGTGTATCGGCGCATGGGCGTCCCTCCATTTCCTTTATGCCCCATTATAACCAACTGTTCAAGGTTTGCCAAGGATAAATTGTGGATAACAAGGTTAAAAACACATGAGAAACAGCATTCTGTAAGGATATCAATTCAGGCGATTTCACTGAAATGCTTCAAAAACTATTGACAGAAAGCGCAAAAGGTATTATTTTAAATATAACAATTGTATGATACAATTATACCTAAAGGAGACGATTAAATGAAACCTTCTAAAAAAGCTGCTGAAATGACTGTAAAGGAGTTGGCAAGCTACATTGATCATTCAGTCTTGAAGCCCGAATTCACCCAAGAGGATATCAGGCTGCATACTCAGGAGGGAATTGATTTTGGCTGCGCCACCATATGCATAAACCCCTCATCTTTGGATATGGTATCCAAGATGGTAGAGGGCACCGGCACCGGTATCTGCGTCGTGTGTGATTTTCCCTTCGGCCTTTCAACTACCGAATCCAAGGTTAAGCAGGCTGAGGAGTATTGCAGCAAATACAAGATTGATGATTTGGATATCGTGTCAAATTTCGGCCAGCTCAGAAGCGGCAATCTGGACTATGTGACAAAGGACATCAAGGCAGTTGTTGATGTCTGCCATAAGTACGGCACCAAGGTCAAGGTCATCATTGAGACGGATTCCCTCAATAAGCAGCAAATAATCGATGGTACCAAGTGCGCTGCTGACGCCGGGGCTGACTACATAAAATCCTCCACGGGGTTCTATACGGGCGGAGAGGTCAAGGGCGCAACCGTCGAGGTAGTGCAGACCATGATTGAGGCCGCCGAAGGCAGGATAAAGGTGAAGGGCTCCGGATGTATCCGCACTCAGGAGCACTTTTTCAAGCTTATCGATATGGGCGTTGACCGGGTTGGCATCGGTTATCGCTCTACCCCTGTAGTTCTAGGAGTGAATAAATAAATAGAGTTCCGGGGGACATTGTGAGGAGAGCCCTCAAGCAGCATGGATACTATCGTATGGTAGTATCCATTTTGCTTGAGGGCTCTTTTTGGATTAACCGACAACCCGATTCTTTCCGTTTTTCTTGGCCGTATAGAGGTTTGCGTCCAACCGTTTGTAGAAGTTTATATAGTCTTCATCGGACTGGACCTCCGCAACGCCCATACTGGCGGTCGTACGCCGGCCGTCGTCAAGGGGTGGCTGACATTCAATACGTTTACGTAGACGGTCGGCAATTGATATGGCTGTTTCCAATGGGACATCAGGCAGGATGACAAGGAACTCCTCCCCTCCCCATCGTCCTACCGAGTCACTGACGCGTACTCCGGTAGAGAGGCATTTAGCGGTATTTATCAGAACCCGGTCGCCCGTTTCGTGGCCGAAGGTATCGTTCACGGACTTGAAATTATCCAAGTCAATCATTATGGCGGACAAATGTTCAGGTTGTTCCTCCAGATGATACTTGAAAATATTCTCTATCTCGCCACGATTGAACACTTTGGTTAGACGATCCTGTTCGGCAAGTGATTTAAGCTGCTTGTTGGCTGCTTCGATTTCCATGGAGGCGATGTTTATGAACCTGGCCAGTCTCTGCACCAATGACAGATTCTCATTCATGGAAATGAGTTCGGGAAGATGGGCGGGCTTTTTTCCCTCGGGAATTTCGCCTTCACGGAAGGAGGCAGAGACCAACGTCATATTCAGCATTCTGATTCTTCCGTTTACACGGTCATATTCCCCATGGGTATATATACCCGCATGTGGAGCGATATGATTATAGTGTGCCAATTCAAGCCATGAATTGTCCTGCAGGAAGGTAATACGGCTCACGCAGGTGAATATGAGGATGCCTTCAGGAATATGCTCGGCGATAGCTTCCTGCATAACCTGAGTGCTATGCAGGATTTCGTT
>DOYB01000068.1 GCA_003518745.1 Selenomonas sp.
AAACAATCTTGAGCATCAACCGTTTCAATGAATGCACCAGGGCCATCCATTGTGGTATAATTTTTACGTTATTTAGCCACGAATTTACGGTTGTGATATAAATATCAGGAGTGATGACATGGAAAAAAAAGGGCTTGTGATAGTACATACGGGAGAAGGAAAGGGAAAGACCACCGCCGCCCTTGGTTTGGCGCTGCGGGCATGGGGAGATGGACTCAGGGTGCTCATCCTTCAGTTTATAAAGGGCAGTTGGGAATATGGCGAGCTGAAGGCTATTGAAAAACTGAACAGCCTTGATGGCAATATAAAAGTCTGCCAGTGCGGACTGGGCTTTACGCGCAGGAACTCCGAAAATGCCGAGGAACATAAAAGAGCTGCCGAAAGCGCCTTGAGCAAAGCGCATGATGCCATAACCTGCGGCAAATGGGATATGGTAATCCTGGACGAAATAAACTACGCCGCAAAGTTCAGCCTCATTGACGAGACTGAGCTTCTCTCCCTGCTTGATGCGAGGCCAGAGCCCCTGCATCTTGTATTTACAGGACGTGATGCCCTGCCTGCCCTCATAGACAATGCCGACCTTGTAACAGAGATGAAGCTTGTAAAGCATCCCTTTCAGCACGGAATCAAGGCTCAAAAAGGGATTGAGTTTTAATCATAAATGGGATAAAATGAAGCGGATATTATTAACTTTTGTTCATTATATAATCCATTTGCATGTTAGGAGAAATGAAAAATGAGAAGCGATATTGTAAAGAAGGGCGCCACACGCTGCGCCCATCGTTCACTGTTCAATGCCAACGGCTTTGGGCCTGAGGATCTCAAGAAGCCCCTTATCGGTATCTGCAATTCCTTCAACGAAATCATTCCGGGGCACATGCACCTGAAATCAATAACCGAAGCAGCCAAGCTGGGTGTCGCCGCCGCGGGCGGAACCCCCATCGAATTCCCTGCCATCGGTGTGTGCGACGGTATCGCCATGGGACATACCGGGATGAAATACTCTCTGGCCAGCCGCGAACTCATCGCGGACTCCATTGAGGCCGTAACAATGGCCTCAGGCTTTGACGGGCTGGTGCTCATTCCAAACTGCGACAAGGTAGTCCCGGGAATGCTCATGGCGGCGGCCCGGCTGAACATCCCCAGCATCATCGTCAGCGGCGGCCCAATGCTGGCCGGACGCTTCCACGGGAAGGACATCAGCGTAAGCCAGTCCTTCGAGGCCGCAGGCAAATTTGCCGCAGGAAACATGGATGCCGAGGAAATGGCTGAGCTTGAAGCCCACGCCTGCCCCGGATGCGGTTCCTGCGCCGGTCTTTTCACCGCCAACACCATGAACTGTCTCTCTGAGGCTCTCGGCATGGCTCTTCCCGGAAACGGCACCATTCCCGCGGCCTACAACGGAGCCCGTCTGCAACTTGCTAAGCGCGCAGGCGCGGTGCTGCTCAAGCTTATCGAGCAGGATATCAAGCCCCGTGACATACTGACTCGCGAAGCCTTTGAAAATGCCATTACAGTGGATATGGGCATTGGAGGTTCCTCAAATACCGTACTTCATCTTACAGCCATTGCCCACGAAGCCGGCATAACCATACCCGCTCCCCTCTTTGATGAAATCAGCCACCGTACTCCCTACATCACAAAGCTCAGTCCTGCCGGAACCCATCACATGCAGGATCTGAATGAGGCAGGCGGAATAAGCGCCGTAATGAATGAGCTTTCCAAGAAGGGAATACTCCATCTGGATGCCCTCACTGTCACAGGTACGGTTGCTGACCGTATCAGGAACGCCAAGATTCAGCGCCCCGACGTGATTCACACAGTAGAAGATCCCTATCGCCCCACAGGCGGCATCGCAATCCTTCAGGGCAATCTCTGCCCTGACTACGCAGTCGTGAAAGCCTCTGCCGTAAAAGAGGACATGCTGGTTTATAAGGGAACCGCCCGTTGCTTCAACTCCGAGGAGGAAGGTGTAAACGCCATCATGGAGGGCAAAATCCACGATGGCGATGTGGTGGTAATCCGCTATGAGGGCCCCAAGGGCGGCCCCGGCATGCAGGAAATGCTGAACCCCACCGCGGTCATAACCGGCATGGGACTGAAGGTCGGACTCATCACCGACGGGCGCTTCAGCGGCGCCAGCCAGGGCGCCTGCATCGGTCACATTTCCCCCGAAGCCATGGAGGGTGGTCCTATCGCCCTTATCGAGGACGGCGATATCATCTCCATCGACATTCCCAACCGCAAGCTTTCGCTGGAGGTCAGTGATGAGGAGCTTGCCCGCCGCAGGGCAGCGTGGAAGAAACCGGCGCCCAAAATCAATCACGGCTACCTTGCCCGTTACGCAAAGCTTACCACCTCTGCCAGCACAGGCGCTGTGGTAAAGGCTGACTAAGGTAACGCCGTGCATATAGTTCTAATAGAGCCGGAAATTCCCGGCAACACAGGAAACATTGCCAGGCTTTGTGCCGGAACAGGCATCGAACTTCACTTGGTAAGGCCCCTTGGATTTTCTACAGATGATAAATATCTGAAACGTGCGGGGCTTGACTACTGGCACTTGGTCAAGGTACATTATCATGATAATTTCAATGAGGTGCTGGAGCTATACAAGGGATGTGCCTTCCACTTCTGCTCCACAAAGGCACCTCGCGCCCATACAGAGGCTTCCTACCACATTGATGACCTGCTGGTGTTCGGAAAGGAGACCGCAGGCATTCCGGAGGACATACTGGCTGCTCATTGGGAAGACTGCATACGCATCCCCATGATAGCCGAAGCCCGCTCCTTGAATCTTTCAAATGCTGTGGCGGTAGTCGCATACGAAGCCATGAGGCAGTTGAATTTCGCCAACCTCGCCACAGCCGGTGAAGGTTTAAGGACTATGACACAGAGGAGTTTTTATAGTGATTAATGAAAGTTTAGTGGCGGAGCTGCGAAAATTCCTGACCCCTGAGCAGCTTCTCCTGGAGGAGCCTATGAGCTCCCATACGACCTTCCGCATAGGAGGCCCGGCAGACTATCTTATTTTCCCCTCCAGCCTGCCGCAGCTTAGGCAGATTTTTCAACTGCTGCGCGCCTATGAGGTCCCCTTTCTGGTTTTGGGCAATGGGTCAAACGTATTGGTTCGGGACAAGGGCATTCGCGGAGCAGTGATAAAGTTCAACCAGTATTTCTCGAAGATACGTCAGGAAGGTTCCACCCTTATCGTGGAGTCAGGCGCGCTACTTAAGGATGTCTCATATTTTGCTGCGGAAGCAGGGCTTGCGGGACTTGAGTTTGCCGTGGGAATTCCCGGCAGCATAGGTGGCGCTGTCTTCATGAACGCAGGCGCCTATGACGGCGAAATGAAGAACGTGGTTTCCAAGGTTCGCTCCGTAAGCCCTGCAGGCAGCTTTTCAGAACTGGCTGTTGAGGATCTGGAGCTCGGCTACCGGCGCAGCATCTTCCACTACACAGGGCAAATCATATGCGAAGTGGAGCTGTCCCTGACAATGGGCAATCCCGAGGAAATCCGTGCAAAAATGAATGACCTGACCACACGCCGTGAGAGCAAGCAGCCACTGGAAATGCCCTCAGCCGGAAGCACCTTCAAGCGTCCCAAGGGATATTTCGCGGGAACTCTCATAGACCAAACCGGGCTAAAGGGGCTTCGGGTTGGCGATGCCATGGTATCAACAAAGCATGCGGGCTTCGTTGTAAACGCGGGTCACGCCACTGCCGCGGACGTACTTGCCTTAATCGAGGAAGTCAAAAAGTGCGTCTATGCCGCCCATGGAGTCAAGCTCTACCCTGAAGTCAGGATAATCGGAGAGGAATAAACTATTAAGAAAATAGGGGCTGTGAAGAAAGTGACCCATCAGCAGGTCATATCTTCACAGCCCCTAACTTAATCCTGAATCCGTGAAACCGGATAGGATTTATTACGCACATGCTATGTCCGCCCACTTGGGGACGGACAGTGTTCGAGTTTCACGTATTCAGGTTAATGACAGTAGTTGGCTCAGTCCAATCTTCGATTCTTAATCCGGGAACTCGAACAAACTCTTTGGTATTATGCGTTACCACAGTCCAGTCCCTCGCAATAGCCTGCCCGGCAATCATTACATCATACAGACCAATAGGAGTGCCTTTTGCAGCCAGATTTGCCCGTACTCGTCCAGATGCGATAGCGTCCTTTTCCGTAAACGACACTATCATATAATTAGACAGAAACATTCTCATGATTTCTCTGCTTCTGGCTTTCCAATTGCTTTTCTCAGCGCCATATTCCAGTTCGCTGACAGTGATGGATGATATGCATATATCATCCAGATCTATCGACATTAGTTTTTTGTTGAGGCAGGGATATGTTCCCTTCATAGCATATATACAGATATTGGTGTCCAAAACATACATCAAAACGCCTCCCGATCAGCCTGTTCAGGCTGATTTCTTTCAAAGGGAGTGTCTTCGTCCATTTGACCAAGACATTGCCGCAGCAGCGCTTTAGGGTCATCTGATGGTATCAAAAAATAGCAGTTATCATAGCTTTTCACAATGAACTCTTTCCCTTGAACGGGATATTCCTTTGGCATGCGTATAGCTTGGCTGTTCCCGCATTTAAACCCCTTTGCAAGCAACATGGCAAACACCTCCAACTTTATGTATATACATAAAGTGTATACATAATTAACGAATGTGTCAATAAGAGATTTTACACCGAAAAATGTATTACTCTATTTCGCCAGCTGCCGATTCAGGAAATCCCTGCCGAATACCTTAATGGTATAATAGAAGCCGATAAGAAACGGAATGTATTCTGCTATGAGACGCCAGCAGACCGCGATTATGCCCACGGTTCCCGCAGGCACGCTCTCGGCAAAGAGCATGACAAAACCGCCCTCAGCCACACCGGCGCCCCCCGGGGTCGGGGTGAAATAGAGCAGCATATTCAGGAAAATCATGCGCCCCATAACCGTGTACCAGTCAGCATCCACAATGCCAAGCCCCAGCAACAGGCATGGGACCACCGCATATATGCAGAGCAGATTCAAGCCTGACTCGATAAACACCAGAAGCATGCTTTTGGGAGCCTTAAGCAGAAGAGAAATCGCGCTTTTAGTATCTCTGTAGAAGGCAAATATACGTCTCCTTTTTTTTGAGGAAAAGCGCTTTGTGCCCCATATTACAACATAATCCAGAACTCCCCTGCGGGCTCCCCACACCAAAAACAATATTCCCCAAAAGGTAATAAGGGCACCCGCAATCAGGATATCATTGGATATCCCCGGCAGAATGCCCTCATCATGCAGAAATATAAAAGGCATACACAGCAACAGGAAAAAAATCGAAAGCAAGGTGCGCACGATGACCAGCACTGCTGCCTTTCCCGTGGGCACTCCGGCCCGTCTCAAAAACATGAGCTGAGCTACAGCTCCGCCTGTCGCGCCCGGTGTCAGAAGAGCAAGGAAATAATTGCCGAAGATTACCTGAATCGCCTGATAGCGAGTAATCCTCTCATTGGAAATACGCACAAGATGCATAAGACGGCTGCCGTCAAAAAACATTCCAAATCCTATGAAACCAATGGCCAGCGCCACAGACCAAGTCTGAAATTCAGTAATATTCTTCAGAGTGTTTATATCCACCGTAGTGTATATGACAGTACCTGAAATCAAAACCACCAGTAAAATCAGGGCAAGGAGCCTTCTTTGAAATTTGTTCATTGGCTGTCTCCCCGCCCTTCCCTACGTCTTAAAATCTACAGCATCAAAGAAAAACTACATTCCCAGCGACTCTTCATGACTGGCAAACGCGTTATGATGATGTATGGACTCAAAATTCTCACAGGTAACGGAAAAATATGCAAGCCCCGGAAGCTCTCTCAGTGCCAGTACCGTATCCCTTAGAATATCCTCTACAAATTTTGGATTCTCATATGCGTGTTCCGTCACATACTGTTCGTCCTCACGTTTCAACAGCGGATATATGGGGCTCGAGGCCTGATTCTCGGCAAGCTCTGCCAGGTCCTCTATCAATATGCACTCATAGCCGTCATGAAACTGCAGTACAATCCGTGAAACCGATCTCTGATTATGGGCACCGTATGCAGATATCTCCTTACTGCATGGACAAAGGGAAGTAAACGGCACTTCCACCCCTAATCGGAATTCCATAGGTCTTTCGCGAGTCATTGTTCCCTCAAAAAAGCATTCCAAATCCAGAACTGAGCGCCGCCTACTGACAGGAGCTTCCCTGCGCACGAAATACTTGAAGGCGAGCCGCAGGCTTGCGGAATGGGCTTCCAACCTATCCAATGCCTCTTGCAGCATAGACTGCATCTCAGACTCCGCCAAGGGCTTCTCACTCCATGGAAGCAATATCTCCATAAATCGGCTCATGTGTGTTCCCTTGAATTCCTGTGGCAGAGACACCGTGAAGCGTATTTCTGCCAGCACCTGCTGTAAGCCACCGGATTTAGTCTTTATGAGGAAAGGCAGATGAACACCGTTCACGCCCACCTGCTGAATGGATATGCCCCTGTCATCCGGTCTACTCTGCACATCCTGCATTTATTTCACCTCGTGGATTTCTGACTGAGTTCTTCCAAAATGGAAATGTATGCCTCATATCTCTCAGAGAATATCTCACCATCATCGACAGCCATCTTGATGGCACAATCCGGTTCATGACTATGGGTGCAGGGTGAGAATCTGCATTTTCCCAGATATGGAAGGAACTCCGGAAAGCATCCTGCCAGTTCAACAGGCTCCAATCCAGAAAGTTCCATAGCGCTGAAACCCGGAGTATCGGCTATGAAGCCGCCCTCATAGGGCAGAAGCTCTGCTACTCTGGTAGTATGACGTCCCCTGAGGATTTTTTCACTTACCTCTCCCGTCGCAAGCTTCAGCCCACTGTCCAGAGCGTTCAGCAGCGAAGACTTTCCAACCCCTGAAGGTCCAGCAAGAACTGTCACCTTTCCCGCAAGACATTTTCGGAGTTCCTCTATACCATCCTTTTCCTTCGCGGAAACCCGTATGATTGGATAAAGCTTGCCATACTCCGAAAGGACTTCCCTGCTCTTTGCCAAATCCATCTTGTTAATGCAGACTATTATCGACGGAATGCCTGACCACTCGGCCAGTACCAGGAACCGGTTCAAAAGCAAGGGATGGAGATCCGGCTGTGCCGCCGCGAAGGTAAGAACAACCTGGTCGACATTTGCCACGGCAGGACGGCGCAGGAGGCTTTTACGTTCCAAGGGACGTTCCACGACTCCGGTTCCGTCCGGCAATCTGGAATATTCCACGATATCTCCAGGGCATACTGAACCAACGCCCCGCCTGTCCCTTTTTAGCTTGCCGCGAATTCTGCATGCCAGAAGCCCGTCATCTGTTTCCACATAGAAAAAACTGTTGTACGACTTTATCACACGACCTGTTTCCATTCATATCTACCTGTCTTTTCCCGTGGCTTCGTTGCGTACAGGTGCCTGTTGACCGGAGTTACCCGCATCAGACGTACCGGGAGCCTGTACCGGAGCTGATTTTGCTTTTTCCTGTGATGCGGTTTCCCTGTCCTCCGCCTGGGGCTGCGCCAGAACGATATCCACCGTTGACCCCTCCTCCAGTTCACTGCCGGCCACAGGCGACTGTGAAATCACCGTGCCTGCTGCCTGACGGCTCGCGGAACGGGTAATGCTGCCTGCTCTCAGCCCCTTGGAGGAAAGCGATGACTTCGCCGATTCCATTGACGCTCCTGTAAGATCCGGCACCGCAACCCGCTTAGTCTTCGGCCCTCTTGAAACCGTGATATCGACAGCCTGCCCGCGGCTGCTCTTTGTACCAGGAGCAGGATCCTGAGAAATAACGGTTCCCGGTTCCTCATCAGAGTACTTTTCGTACACCGATCCTACAATCAGGCTCATCTTCTGGAGCCTTTCCGTCGCGCTGGACTTGCTCAAGCCCTTGAGATCGGGGATATCTACATTCTCTCCCCCCTTGCTCACATAGATGGTGACCAGCCTATCCTCTTTGACCTTCGCGCCGGATTCCGGAGACTGAGACACCACCTGTCCCGGCGGAACGCTGGCATCATAGGTCTCAGCCACATTCACCCGCAATTTACCATCTTCCAGTATCTGCCTTGCCAGCGCCATCTGCTTTCCAACCACATCAGGTACCGAAACCTCTTCTGTACTCGCGAATTTGTTGAAGGAAATAACTGCGCCCACACCAAACCCTACAAACAATACCATTATGAGTCCAAGAACAAAAAACTTGGAAAAAACTGAGGATTTCTTCCCCGTTGTCTTGTCAGCCTCTTCATACTCGTATTCCGAATCATACGTTCCATCTTCCTGAATTGGCTGGAGTACCTGAGTCGCATAGGGATCAGGAGCGTTCATACCGGTTCCTGTCAGGCTCTGCTCCGCCTGCTGCAGGGCATACACCATTTCCAAACTGCTGGGGCGGCGGTCCGGCTCCTTGCTCATTGCCTTCATCACTATGGCCTCGACCACCGGAGGAATATCCGGCCTGATTCTGCGTGGAGATACCGGTTCCTCCTGCAGATGCTTCATGGCAATCGCAACGGGAGTCTCGCCATTGAAGGGCAAAGTCCCCGTCAGCATCTCATAAAGCACCACTCCCAGGGAATACACGTCGGATTTCGGAGTTATCAGTGTACCCTTTGCCTGTTCAGGAGAAAAATAATGCACTGAGCCTATAACATTTCCACTATACGTCATGGTGGACTCTGTTACAGCCCTGGCTATACCAAAATCCGCGACCTTCGCGTGTCCCGCCTCTGTCAGCAAGATATTGTGGGGTTTGATATCGCAGTGAACCAAATGATTTCCATGGGCATGCGCCAAAGCGTCCGCTATTTCACGAGCAATGCGCAAAGCATCCGGCACCGAAAGCTGTCCTTTTTCTTTTATAAGGCTCTTCAGCGTATTCCCTCGAACATTCTCCATAACTATGTAGTGGTCATCTCCATCAATGCCCACATCATAGATATTGACTATATTGGAATGTGAAAGCTTGGCAGCAGCCTGCGCCTCCCTATGGAATTTCCCTATGAATTCTTCATCGTTCCTGAATTGGACATGGAGTATCTTTACGGCAACAATCCTATCCAGCAGTTGATCGTGCGCTCGATAGACATCTGCCATGCCCCCGCTCCCAATAAGATCCAAAAGCTCATAACGTGCACTCAGAACACGCTCTGCCATTATGGTATCCTCCTTAACGTGAATCCTGCTCCCCACT
>DOYB01000113.1:0-3863 GCA_003518745.1 Selenomonas sp.
GGAATCTTGTCCATCTGGTCATAAAGGTCTACATGGGTAGCACCGGGAACGACGATTTCTTCCTTCTCCCCTTTGATGGCGGCATAAACATTGTCGGAGAAATACTTGGAATGCGCCTTGTCCCCGGTAATCAGCATGACCGGCGTCTTGCCCAACTCATCAATATTGCTCATAAGCTTGAAGTCAAAGAAGCCATACGGGGTTACCGAATCCCAGGCCAGCTTATTGGAGTTGATGGCGCGCGGATGGAAGGCGCGGCCTACATAGTAGCCGAAGAAATCCTTGATGACAGGACTGGCATCCGCAGGCAGTTTATCCGGGAACATAGTATCGAAGGTCTCCACATTACCATTAGCATCCACCCCCAGCTCATGGGCTCCGCGGATGGCTTTGCCGGTCTTGGCTTCTTCATCACGCATCTTGGCCAGATGCTGTTTCACGAGTTCCCGCTGCTCCGGCGTGTAGTAAGCACCATTATAATGGTCACTGATGCTTTCACTCATATCATACATTGCCGAAGTTGCCACCGCCTTGATGCGGCTGTCACTGCCAGCGGCAGTGATGGCCATGCCAGACAAACCGCAGATGCCTATGGCCCCCACCTGATCCGGGTTCACGAATTTCAAGTTGGAAACGAAATCCACGGCGGCATGATAGTCTTCCGTGAAGATTTCCGGGGAGCCCATATTGCGGCGGCTGCCACTGCTCTCACCTGTGGTGGAAGGATCAAAGGCTACGGCCACATAACCATGCTTGGCAAATTCCTGTGCATAAAGACCGGAGGACTGTTCCTTTACTGCGCCGAAGGGTCCCGTAATTACAACTGCTTTATACTTCTTGTTGGCATCAAAATCCCTGGGCAGATACATGTGACCGGCAACTTCGAAGCCAAAGCGGTTTTCAAATTTAACATTCTTGGCTTCAATGGACTTGTCAATCTCGAATACACGGGTATCATTGTCCAGTTCGCTGATGGATGAGCGCTGCATCTGGGAAGCTGCCGCCAGAGCTTTAGCCGGAGTTGCCGCCATCGTCACATTGCTGCCCATGATGCCAAAAGACATTACGCCTGCCATCAGGGCTGCCAAAACCATCTTTTTGTTCTTGCCAATTTTCTTCATCATTTTCATTCTCCTTACTTTGTACACAATTTATATCTTAAAATCAAACCGGCTCGTTTGCAGGGATCAGCGCCGGATTCATGCTGCCCTTATGGCACTGACTCCAGAATATAATCCCAGCGGCAACAATGAATACCAATCCGCCACAAACAACATACTCTGTTCCCCAGGCTTCAATGAACATGCCGCTTATCGCTGTTCCCGCCATACAGCCCAGATTAGCCGCCGTAAGAAAGAGGCCATTGGCAAAATCCGGTGCCTCCGATGCGGCATGGGATAGCCAATATTGGTTTATATTGGCATTGATGCCTGCCAGCAGTCCCCAGAAAACTGTAAGGACCGCCACCAGGGGGAAGGCATTTCCTCCCAAGAGAAACAGCAGATACACAGCCCCAAGGAAAAAGGGGAAGATTTTCACTGTGCCTATGGGGCGGCTAGAGAGAAGATTTCCTGCGATCATACTGCCAAAGATGTTGCAAAGGCCGTAAACAAAGAGCAGCAAACTTACCAAGGTTGGAGACAGCCCCGAAACGCTGGCCAGATACTCCGCCAGGTAGTTGAACACACCGAAGACTGAGCCATTGAGGAAGATGACGGCGAAAATAGAGGCCCAAACCATGGGCTTTTTCAGCACCGCCAGCTGCTCTCCATAAGTAAGCCGCCCCTCTGCCGGCATGGAAGGAACTAGGAACGCCGTTGCCAGCATAACGAGGAATGTCGTTATGGCAAAGAAGGACATTGAGGCCGTCAGCGAAATATTTTCCGCCAGGAAGTTGCTGATAGGGACCCCCACCACCATCCCTGCCGATACGCCAATGTTGATCTTTGCCACTGCCTTGGGCGCATCTTTTGCTCCCGCCAGAGCCGCTGCTACTGTAAAAGCCATGGAGCAGTAAACTGGATGTAAAAATGCCGGCAGCACCCGCACTACCAGAAGAAGGTTAAAATCTTCGGCAAAAACGGAAATCGTATTGCACACCGTGAAGACTCCCAACACCAGCAACATAATATATTTGCGGTTGAAGCGGGAAAATACCAGCGGCATGGTCGGCCCGGCAACTGCTACCCCTAAGGCAAACAAACTAATAAGCAATCCCGCATGGACTATGGTCACGTCATAGCGCTCGGCGATGTAGGGCAAGATTCCGATAAAGCCCATCTCTGTATTAAGGATGCCGAAGACCCCTGTGGCCAAGATAAAAATCAGGAGATTTTTGTTATTCAACATGACTTCTTTCCTGCCTTTCCTGTTGATGGTTTAATGATAACATGGTAGTATATTGATTACAAATACCTATAACAAATACATACTTATGCTTAAAAGTAATTCATTTAACTAACAGCCAACACAGACCAAAGGAGTTGTTTTGCCATGGAACTGCGCGTGCTCAAATACTTCCTTACCGTGGCTCAGGAAGAAAGCTTTTCCCGGGCAGCGGAAAAATTGCATCTTTCCCAGCCAACTTTGTCCCGTCAGCTAAAGGAACTGGAAGATGAATTCGGCAAGCAGCTGCTTATCCGTGAACCCCGGCGCATCCTGCTCACCGATGACGGCCAGCTCTTGCGGCGCAGGGCAGAGGAAATCCTGTCCCTGGTAAAAAAGACCACTGGGGAACTTCTGCACAGTGAGGAAATCAGCGGCGATATACGCATCGGCGCCGGTGAATCCATCCACTTCGCCCTGCTCATGGAAACTGCCCAGAAGCTGCGGCAGCAATATCCCGGCCTGCGCTTTCACATCATCAGCGGTGACGGCGCTGCCACCATGACCCGCCTGGACCGGGGGCTGATTGATTTCGCCTTTGTCTACGGCAGGCTGGACCCGGCCAAATACCATGAGATGCCCCTGCCTGTCCGCGACCGCTGGGGACTGCTCCTGCGCCGTGACGATGAACTTGCCCAAAGGGAAGTCATCCGGGCCGAAGATCTCTGGCAGAAGCCCCTGCTCTTTTCCCGCCAGTCCCTCTCCACCGGCACCCATGGCGACGAGCTGCAAAGCTGGCTGCAGAAGCCTTTGGCAGAGCTGGCAGTAGCTGGTTCTTATACGCTGGCCTACAACGCTTCCCTGATGGTAAAGGAAGGGCTGGGCTATGCCATCACCCTTGATGAACTGATAAACACCCAGGGCAGCAGCCTCTGCACCCGTCCCCTTGCGCCTCCCATTTTCGCCGTGCCAACTGTAGCCTGGAAAAGAAACCAGATTTTTTCCAAGGCCTCCCAGGCATTCCTGCAGGCCCTGCAGGAAAAATTCAGCCCTGCATAAAAGTACCGCCCTGCACAGCTTTGGCAGGGCGGTTTTTGGTATTCCACAGGGGATTGGGGATTATTTCAAGTTGGCCTTGAAGAAGTCTGCCAGCTTGTCAAAGGGGATTGCATCTTTGTTGTCATAGAGGTCGATATGGCTGGCGCCCGGCACGATTACCAGTTCCTTGTTTTCGCCTTTCAGCTTCTTGAAAGCATCTTCACCGAAGTAACGGGAATGGGCTTTCTCGCCATGAAGCACCAGCACGGCACCCTGAAGGTGAAGCCTCTGCGGCTGTGCACATACAATACCCTGCAGCTCAAGGATTACTCCAGGTATGAAGCCGACATGTTCTCCGAAGAAGATAAGCGGGCCTACCACGAAGCCAATTGGGACGGCCTCTGCGATAGGGCAAAACAAATTGGGCGCAAGGTTGTGGCGTAATGGGCATAGCTAAATTCAGTTTGTGCAAAATTTGCACAAACTGCCGATGATGACAA
>DOYB01000113.1:3984-6317 GCA_003518745.1 Selenomonas sp.
TTGATTTCCTCCAATAAGTATCATATAATGATACTTATTGGAGGAAATACTATGATAAGGACAACACAAGACCTGCTTCTGGAATTGTCAGACTATGGGACACCGCAAACCAGAATTCAACGCATGGTGAAAAATGGTTCTTTGATAAAAATACGCAGGGGATTATACGAGACTGACCCCAATGTACCTGCATATCTTTTGGCGGGGGTTATCTACGGCCCGTCCTACATCTCCTTTTCCTATGCCCTTTCCCGCTATGGCCTTATCCCGGAGCGGGTAGAGACATGCACCTCTGCCACCTTTTGCAAAAATAGAAGCAAGCTGTTTCAAACGGCCCTGGGCAATTTCTCATACCGGGACGTTCCAAAAGAGGCATACCCTCACGAGGTGCACTGGAAGCAAGAAGGTGCATATAGCTATCTTATAGCCTCCCCTGAAAAGGCTCTTTGCGATATGCTTTACATAAAGCCTCCTGCCAGAAGCCTTGGGGCACTAAAAGAAATGTTGTTTGCGGATTTACGCCTTGATGAGGAGACATTTGCCAGCTTGCAGCAAGAGAAACTGCTGAGCCTGACGAAGCTATATCATTCGCAAAATGTAAAGCTGCTGGCCCGACTGGTGGAGAAGGGAGTGGCCATAAGATGACCATTATTCAGGATATGCTGGAGAAGTACGATTGCCGGAATGCCACGGATTACCGCAATGCACTGAAAGAAATCATACAAGAAGTGGCTCTGTGCGGCATGAGCCATAGCGGTTTTTTTCAAATCGGTGCTTTCTATGGAGGTACGGCACTGCGTATTTTCCATGGCTTGCAACGTTTTTCGGAGGATATGGACTTTTCCCTGTTGTCGCCCAACCCGGAATTTGATTTGGAGAATTACCTTTCCGGCATGAGGCAGGAATTGGCCTCTGTGGGGTTACAAATGACAGTGGAACGCAAGCCAAAAACAAAGATCAGCCCCATTCAGTCAGCCTTCATCAAAGGGGGCACCTGCATACAGATCATTAAGATTACCGGCAATGAAGCCGATACCAAGGGCCTGACCAAGGATGAAGTTTTGAAAATCAAGGTGGAGGTAGATACTGAGCCGCCAGCAGGGGCTGTTTACGAAACGAAATATGCCCTGCACCCCGTTCCCTTTGCCGTCCGTCTTTACGACAAGCCGTCCTTGTTCGCAGGCAAAACTCATGCGGTATTATGCCGTGGCTGGAATAATCGAGTCAAAGGGCGAGATTTTTATGATTATGTCTGGTATCTGGCCCATAACACCCCCATTAACCTTTTGCACTTGCAACAGCGGTTGGAGCAATCGGACCGTTGGGACCCCAGGGAAGTATTGACCCTGCCGATTTTGAAAGAAATGCTGAATGAAAGGTTTGCCACTGTTGATTTCGAAGCAGCCAAGAAAGATGTCAAAGACTTCATACGCAATTCTGCTGAACTTGATGTATGGGGGGCACCTTTCTTTTCTGGCATTACAGATAAGCTTTCCGCCATGAATTATGCAGGCGGGAAGACTGACAAGTAGGTGATAACATTGGCAGAAAATGAACGTCAATTTCGAGGAAAATATCGAAAAGTACCTCATAAGCCCAGACGGTAGCTATGAAAAGGCAGAGCTTGTAAAGCAAGTATTCCTGCCCACAGGGTGAACCTTCATTGGCAGGAATATATAGCCCAAAGCATGGGACTGGGAACCCTTTGGTGTGACATTGCCCTCTATGTTGCCACCGTTGCGATTTCCTGGAGTCTTTTTTTGAATGCCAAGCGGCTGCTCTGGACAAATATCAAAAAACTTGTAAGCTGCTTTGTAATACTTTCTCCACCGGTGCGTATGTATAGACAGAAAACAACAAACAAAGTCAACCACCGAAGGGAGTAGATGAAAATGAAGAACGCAATGAACAACAAGAAGCTGAATGATTTTGAACTGGACTTTGTATCCGGTGGGACTCTTACCGAAGTCAATCAGCTGGCAGATGCTTTCGCCAAGAAGGGCGGCATCTTCGGAGAAGTCGTAGCCGAGATCCACAGCGCCTTGAGCGACAAGAGCGGCGTGGCCGGACCGGTCAACATCCTGCTGCGGGAAGCTGTAGGCAAAGGCTTGAGCCAGCTTGGCATCTCCCATGACCTGAGCGTCGGCGTACTTGGAACCGGCTTCATGTCTAAGGACAACAAGTATTCTTACAATGGCAAGAGCATCTCACATGCAGATGTCCTCAAGATGATTGACGCTGCAAAAGTTGCCTAAGAAGAAGGCTACAAGGTAAACTCCCAGCGTGCCATCCGCAAAAGACTTTCACACACCAAAAAGCGGCCGCATGAGCAG
>DOYB01000079.1 GCA_003518745.1 Selenomonas sp.
TTTAAATATGAAAGAAGTTCATCATCTTCTGTGTCAGTGACTTGGGGTCATCCTCCTTGTGGGAGAGGAGATAATTGAGGGAGTAGGCGTAGAAAAACGAGGTGATGGGGATGAATCGGTTGTATTTACGGAAATTGCCCCATATAAGCAGTTTACGGTAAATAAAGGCAAGGTCAGCTTCAGTGGCAGAATGCTTTTTCATTATGCGCCGCAGCTTGAAATCGGATTTGCAATAGGAATGGATTTCTTCAATAAGTCTGGGATTATCCAGGTCATCGATATATGCTTCTATAAGCCTCACTGATTCTGAAGAACGGCGCATGGAGTGACGCATTTCCCACAGAAAGATACCTATAAGCAGAAGCATCAGCAGTGATACAATATATGTCATGGCAAAGAACCCTCCTTTCAAGCACATATTTGAGGGTATTGAATATGGCGGATATTTATTTGAAAAGCTTTATTACATTCTGCGCGTGATCCTTCAGGATGAACAGGATTATTCGGTCTCCGGGCTTCAGTACGGAATTGCCGTTTGGAATGGTGGCAACTCCGTCCCGGACGTACGCGCATACCAGACATTCCTTTGGGAGATGGGCATCCATTAGCTTCTTGTTTGCGACGGCAGCCCCTTCCTGAAGGATGACTTCTACTGCCTCTGCCTTGGCACCCTCCAGTATTGAAACGGAAACGACACCGCCCCGTCGGGCAAAGGCCAGGACTTCACTGGCAGAAAGGAGACGGGCGGAAACTACAATATCTACACCAACCTTCTCTATGAGGTCAACGTACTCTGTACGATAGACCCTGACCACGGTTTTCTTTGCGCCCAAATGCTTGGAGAGCAGCGCCATCATGAGATTCAGCTTGTCGTCCTCGGTAAGGCAGACTACCACATCAGTGGAGCCTATGCCCTCCTCGGTAAGCAGGTCGATATTGGTTCCGTCTCCTAATATGGCAATACTGTTTCCTGTAAGGAGTTCCGCCGCCTGACGGCACCGTTCCTGATCCTTTTCGATAATCTTGACGTATACCCCTTGCTCTGTAAGCATGACAGCCAATGCTTTTCCGATGCGTCCCGCCCCGATAATCATTACGCGGTTAAGCTTCATGGAATCACGCTGCACAAGACTGGTACTGAACTTCTCGATTTCCTCGGGAATACCGATGAAATAAGTATTGTCATGAACCATCAGCCGGTCATCACCGTGGGGGATAATCATACGATGGTCGCGGAGTATAAGTCCCGCAAGAACGCCACGGGGCAACTTGAGATCCTTCAGCGGAATATTCGCCAGCTTGGAACGCCGTGTGACCTTTGCTTCAAAAAGGCGTACCTTGCCGTGGGCGAAGTCTTCCACATCAAGGGCGGCCGGCATCATGAGGATTCGATTGATTTCGTTCGCGGCTATCAGCTCAGGATTCAACACGAGGTCTATATCAAAATTCTCCTTTAGATAGTCCTTCGCGCCGGATATGAATGCCATGTCACGGATACGTGCTATGGTATGGGGGATGCCCTGCTTCTTGGCCATTATACAGACCACCATGTTTACTTCATCTGTTGCCGTTACGGCAATCAATATGTCTGAATCAGCGATTTCAGGATTGGAAATAGTTATGGGGCTGGCACCGTTAGCATTGATGGTGAGCACGTCAAGGGTATTGTTCACGGCTTCAAGCTGATTGGCATCATGATCAACCACAACAACATCAAACTGCTCCTTGGACAGAAGCTCGGCAATGGTGTATCCGAGCTTTCCGGCGCCAATAATGACGACTCTCATCAAGACAGCTCCCTTCACAGATTTCCGGTTCAAAACTACAGGTATACATTAGTCATAGCTCGCTCCAAATTATACCACATGGCCGCAGGTATACGCCATAAAAGATTTGCCAAACTTGGGGAATTGTGGTATCATGAATCCCGTCAAAGGCGATGATGAAGCCAAGTAATCCGCTATAGCATGTTCAGAGAGCCCTGCGTATTGCGCTGTGAGCAGGGTCATGCGGGTGGGTGAAATTCCCTTCGGAGCTTTTCGGTGAAGACGGTAGAGGTTTGTAGTCGAAACGTGTGCCGCGTTAAGGCGTTGGGACTCTTTGAGGGTCCTATGAGTATCAATTAGGGTGGTACCGCGAAACAGGCTTTCGCCCCTTTAGGGCGGGGGCTTTTTAGTTTTTTTTGGGGAGTGGAGGTTTTTTGATGGAGGCAATGGTTCAGCAATTAAGGGCTGACGCTGCGGTAGCTATTGGAAGTGCCGAAAATTTAGAGGCACTCAATGAGATCCGCGTTAAATATCTCGGAAAAAAAGGCGAGTTAACAGGGATTCTCAGGGGTATGGGCAAGCTTTCCCCGGAGGAACGCCCAAAGGCCGGAAAAATCGTCAATGAGGCCCGGTCTGAGCTGGAAGGGCTTTTGGAAAACAAGCAGCAGGAGTTGCGTGAAAAGGAGCTTGAGGACAGGCTTTCCAGAGAGCGCATAGATGTGACACTTCAGGGACGAAACCGCCCCCTTGGTCATCTGCACCCATTGACACTGACATTGAATAGGATAAAGGAGATTTTCCTTCAAATGGGATTCAGCGTGGAGGAAGGTCCCGAAATCGAGACAGATTATTACAATTTTGAGGCACTGAATCTGCCAAAGGATCATCCTGCGCGTGATATGCAGGACTCCTTCTATATCACTGAGGACATATTGATGCGTACCCAGACCTCTCCGGTTCAGGCCCGTACCATGGAAGCCCATGAGCCGAACAGTCCCATACGCATGATAGCGCCCGGACGAGTGTATCGCCGGGATGATTATGATGCCTCCCATTCCCCAATGTTTACACAGGTGGAGGGATTGGTAATCGACAAGGGCATCAGCATGGCTGATCTAAAGGGGACTTTGGAACTTTTCCTGCGCAAGATATTCAATGATAAGGTACGGGTAAGGCTTCGCCCCAGCTTTTTCCCCTTCACGGAGCCGAGTACCGAGGTGGACGTTTCCTGCGTAATGTGTCATGGTGAGGGCTGCAAGGTCTGCAAGGGAACAGGTTGGTTAGAAATACTGGGCGCGGGCATGGTTCATCCCCATGTGTTGGAAATGAGCGGCTACGATCCCAAGCAGGTCAGCGGCTTTGCCTTTGGCCTTGGC
>DOYB01000204.1 GCA_003518745.1 Selenomonas sp.
GACTACTCCAAGAGCCTTGGAAAGGTCTTCAAGGAGAAGTTCGAGGCTGCCGGCGGAAAGGTTCTTATGGAGGAATCCTTCCTCGCAAAGGATCAGGACTTCAAGGCCACCCTCACAAAGCTCAAGACCGCCAACGCGGATGTCATGTTCGTTCCTGCCTACTATGAAGAGGTTGGCAAGATCGTAAAACAGGCAAGGGAGCTTGGTATCAACTCTGTACTGCTTGGCACCGATGGATGGGATGATCCCAAGGTTGTAGATATCGCCGGTGCGGAAGCTCTGAACAACACCTTCTTCAGCACCCATTACTTCGAAAAGGATCAAGAGGTTCAGGGCTTTATTGAAGCCTTCAAGAAAGAATACGGACATGACCCCAACGTCTTCGCCGCCCTTGGCTATGATGCCGGAAAGATGCTGATCGACGCTCTGAAGCGCGGTGGCGATGATCCGGACAAGATTCGCGAGGCTTTGGAAACCACTAAGGATCTTCAGGTTGGTACAGGCAAGATAACCATGGACCCCAACCATAATCCTATCAAGAGTGCTGTTATTCTTGAAATGAAGAACGGCGCTAAGGAAATGAAAGCAAAGATTGCTCCGGAGGGTTGATTCTCTGGTAATTGACGAAAGAGGCCGCAGCAATGCGGCCTTTTTCTTATGTGAAGAGAGGTTTCTTTATGGAATTTACGCAACAGTTGGTGCAGCAGCTCATCAACGGGATTTCCCTGGGCAGCATTTACGCGCTTATAGCCCTGGGCTACACCATGATCTATGGCATCATAAAACTCATAAACTTCGCCCACGGCGATATATACATGGTGGGAGCTTATATCGGATTCTTCGCCATTTCACAGGCGCAGCTGCCGATACTTCCCGCCCTTCTTATTTCAATGTTAATTACGGCACTATTGGGCATGGGTGTGGAGAAGCTGGCCTATAAGCCCCTGCGGCATGCTCCACGTATTTCCCTGTTAATAACAGCTATCGGCGTTTCCTTCTTCCTTGAATACGCCACCATGTACTTCGTTACTCCAACCCCGAGAACCTTCCCGAATGTCGTGGAAAGCTTCTCCATTGAGCTGGGCTCCTTCATCATCAACGGCCAGCAGCTTCTAATACTGGGTATCACCATCGTACTTATGGGACTTTTGACATATATCGTCCAAAAGACAAAAACCGGAAAGGCCATGAGAGCCGCGTCTTTTGATACTGAAACGGCACAGCTCATGGGCATCGACTCCGACAAGGTCATCTCAATGACCTTCTGCATAGGCTCCGCGCTTGCCGCAGCGGCGGGTGTTCTGGTGGGCATATACTACAATACCATCGATCCCCTCATGGGCATAATGCCCGGCCTGAAAGCCTTCGTCGCGGCAGTCCTTGGAGGTATCGGTATCCTGCCCGGCGCTGTGGCAGGCGGCATCATCCTTGGTGTCATAGAGGCTCTGGTCTCCGGATTCCTCTCCTCTACCTTCCGCGACGCGGCTGCCTTTGCCATACTTATTCTGGTGCTGATGATAAAGCCCTCCGGGCTCTTCGGCAAGAATACCAATGAGAAAGTGTAGGTGGCTTCCATGAATCTTTTAAGAAAAAACGATCTCATAATGCTGGCAGCTGCCTTGGTTTTGTTCGCGGTTCTTCAGGGACTGATTTCCGAACGGCTAATAGGTTCCTTCTGGCAGCTAAACATCATCCTTATTGGAATCAATATCATAATGTCCGTCAGCCTTAACCTTATAAACGGCTATACAGGGCAATTTTCCCTGGGACATGCCGGTTTCATGGCCGTAGGCGCGTACGTTGGAGTGGTGCTTACCACCAATTTCCAAATGCCCTTTATCGTAGCGCTCCTTGCCGGAGCTGCCGCCGCGGGATTCCTTGGATTCCTGATCGGACTTCCTACCCTGCGTCTTAGAGGTGACTACCTGGCAATCGCCACTCTGGGACTCGGTGAAATCATACGTATCGTAATCATGAATATCCAATATGTGGGTGGCGCGGCAGGTTTCAAGGGGATTCCCCATCTGACGAATTTCGCGTGGGTATTCTTCCTCATGCTTTTCACTCTTTTCTTCATCAAGAATTTCGTTAATTCAAGTCATGGCAGGGCCTGCATCGCAATTCGTGAGAATGAGATTGCCGCGGAGGCTATGGGAGTCAATACCACAAAGTACAAGGTTATGGCCTTCACCATCGGAGCTGCCTTCGCGGGTATAGCCGGAGGGCTCTTCGCCCACTCCTTCTACCTCATCAGCCCCAACTCCTTCACCTTCATGGCATCCTTCAACTATCTCATCATGGTAGTGCTGGGGGGACTTGGCTCCATCACCGGCTCCATCGCGGGTGCCTTTGTGGTAACCTTCATCTCGGCAGCCCTGGCTGACTGGCCTGAGTTCCGCATGATTATCTATGCCCTGGCCCTTATACTTCTCATGTTCTACAGACCCCAGGGACTCTTCGGATACATGGAAATAACAAATGCAGGCATCTTCCGCCGCATATTCAAGGGAGGTGCAAAGCATGAGTGAGCTTTTGAGGACAAAGGACGTGTCGGAGGTTTTCGGGGGACTGAAAGCCGTTGCCGACTTCAACATATACAT
>DOYB01000051.1:0-2143 GCA_003518745.1 Selenomonas sp.
GGCCTTGTCAAAGCAGTCTACCCAGCCCTGCACGCCGACGCGGGTTCCGGCTACTGTATCTTCTTCATCCTCTGCCGCTGTGGCCAGCAGATAAACTTCACGGAAACGATAATCCGAGGGGAACAACGGATTTGCCCGATCCAGCAATGTCTTTAACTGGCCGCACATGCCATAGTAATAGACCGGCGTTGCCAGGACAACCACATCTGCCTTGCCGATTTTAGCCGTGATTTCATTGGCATCGTCTTTTATCACACACTGCATGGTCTTTTGACAGGCCAGACATCCTTTGCAGAAATTTATGGTCTTATCCCGCAGGGTAATCTGCTCCACCGCATGACCTGCCTCTCTGGCCCCTGCGGCAAAAGCATTTGCCAAAGCCTCGGAATTACTGTTCTTTCTTAAACTCGTGGATATGACGATTACGTTCTTGCTCATCTTCTCTCCTCCATACACATTTTCCTCTTTTACTCTAACACTTGAAGTATACTCCAAGTCAAGTGCTATTAAAAACACTCTGCCTTTTATTTTTTATCATTTTCTTCATCATTTCTATGTTACTTTACTTCGCTTAACGTCATTTAGCTTGATTCCATTATAGTGATTATGTCTTGTAATTACCAATACTCATAAAAAATATATCGTTATGCCTTTCAAGTATTTAAATTATTATATTTGAGAACATTATACTTTGTAGTATAATGTTTGTAGTAAACTCCGTGCAAAAGGGTGTTTTGCACTACACCCTATTACACGAAATCTAACCGATTCTGCGCCCTATCGGGCTTGACTCGCTAAAATTTCATAGTAAGCAAGACGAAAAATCTTCCGATTTTCGTCAGCCCTTACACGAAAGCAGCCAATCAGCCTGCGCCTGTCGGCTTGACTTCTTGGCTTTCATAGTAATTATTTGAAGGAGATGATTGCCATGCGTTTTATTGACCGAGCTAATGAAATGTCCACCTTAGAAAAAGAATATAAGCGTGGTCCGGCTTCAATGGTTGTCATCTTCGGACGCCGCCGTGTCGGCAAAACAGAGCTGATTCGCCACTTCATCCAAGATAAGCCCGCCCTTTATTTTCTGGCTACTGAAGAATCCGAAGCCATGAACCGTGTGGCATTTCAGGAGCAAGCAGCCGACTTTCTGAACAGTGACCTGCTCCGTGGCAGTTCCATTGACCGATGGGAAGTGCTTTTTCAACAGCTTGTGCTGGCAGCAATCGACCAACGCTTGGTCATTGTTATAGATGAGTTCCAGTATATCGGCAAAAGCAATTCTGCCTTTCTTTCTGTGTTCCAACGCATCTGGGACACCATACTCAGTAAAGCCAATGTCATGGTTATCCTGTGCGGCTCCTTGGTTTCTATGATGATGTCCCAGGCTCTCAACTATGATTCACCTCTTTATGGCCGACGCACTGCTCAGATAAAGCTTCGTCCAATAAGCTTCAGTCATTATCACGAGTTTTTTGATGATGCACCTTCAGAAAATGAACTAATCAAGCGTTACAGCATCACCGGCGGTGTTCCGAAGTATGTAGAGATGTTCCGGCAGTCACATGATTTGCGAGAAGCCATTCATGACAGTTTGCTAAATCCCTCCGGCTATCTTTTTGATGAGCCCAATTTCCTGCTCCAAAAGGAAGTCAGTGACATTGGCAGCTACTTCTCGATTTTACGTATCATAGCTGCCGGTAACCATAAGCCATCCAAAATATCTGCCCTGATACAGCAGAAGCAAACCAACCTTCCCCGTTACTTCAAAGTGCTTATCGAGCTTGACTTGCTGGAGCGAGAGGTTCCTGTGACAGAAACTAACCCCGACAAAAGCAAGAAAGGCCTCTATCAGATAAGGGACAACTTCATCAGATTCTGGTTCAAATTCATCTACCCTAACCGCAGTTACATCGAAATGGGGCATGCTGATGTGGTAATGAACCGGCTAAAACAGAATTTCATTGACAGCCAGGTCAGTTTCGTCTATGAGGGGATTTGCAGGGAAAAGCTGTGGGAACTGTCAGCAAATGGCAAGTTCCCCGGCTTACTGGAGAAGGTTGGCCGCTGGTGGGATCACTCCCATGAAATAGATGTGGCAGGTATCTCCGAAGAAGATAATCTGCTCGTGCTCGGAGAATGCAAATAC
>DOYB01000051.1:2311-3917 GCA_003518745.1 Selenomonas sp.
GGCTTTAGCGATGAGCTGAAAAGCCTCGCAGCGGAACGTGAAGATGTTATTCTTGTATAATTATTCGAGGAGTGGATTTACATGGAGCTGCGTGTCCTCAAATACTTTCTCACCGTGGCACAGGAAGAAAGCTTTTCCCGGGCAGCGGAAAAACTGCATCTGTCCCAGCCAACCCTTTCACGCCAGCTAAAGGATTTAGAAGACGAATTCGGCAAGCGGCTGCTGATTCGTGAGCCACGCCGCATCCTGCTTACTGAAGATGGACAGCTGCTGCGCCGCCGGGCAGAGGAAATTCTGTCACTGGTGGACAAAACCACTGGTGAGCTTTTGCGCAGCGAGGAAATCAGCGGCGATATCCGCATCGGCGCCGGGGAGTCAATCCACTTCGGCTTGGTCATGAATGTCGCGCAAAAACTGCGGCAGAAATATCCGGGCCTGCGCTTTCATATTGTCAGTGGCGATGGCGCCACCACCTTGACACGATTGGAAAGGGGACTGATTGATTTCGCCTTTGTCTATGGCAAGCTGGACCCGGCTAAATATCATGAACTCCCCCTGCCCGTCCGTGACCGCTGGGTGCTGTTCTTACGAAAAGATGATGAACTGGCGCAAAAAGAGGTCATCAGGGCTGAGGATTTATGGCAGCAACCCCTGCTTTTCTCTAGACAGACCCTTTCGACCAGCACTCACGGTGATGAACTGCTGGCCTGGTTACAAAAGCCTCTGTCGGAACTGAACATCGCCGGTTCCTACACCCTGCTCTACAATGCTAGCCTGATGGTCAAAGAGGGCATTGGCTATGCGATCTCCTTTGACGAACTCATCAATACCACCGGTACAAACCTCTGCACCCGTCCCCTTGACCCCCCAATTTTCACCGAACCCTCTATCGCTTGGAAGAAAAATCAGGTCTTTTCCAAAGCCTCCCAAGCTTTTCTTACATCACTGCAGGAAAGATATGCTCCCTGAAACAGAAACATCCCCCTGCCGGATCTAATGCCGTGGGGGATGTTTTGCGTTTTGAAGCTTGTGTCATCGCATTACATCACTGGTAATACACAATATCCATGAAATGTACAGCTTCTTCGCCTTGGTTAACGAACTGATGCAGCAAAATACATCCGCAGCATAAGCAGCATGGAGCGTTCCTTCTGGCAGTTCGACATTGCCGCACTGGTAATGCTTCCATATACTGCTCTCACCGACGGCTTCCATCTGGCTGACCTTGACCTTATTGGCTGGAGCAGTCTTGCCTTCATCTGCCTTGTCCATACCGTCATCATGCACTATGCCTATTTTCAGGCTCTTGGGCAGCTGACAGGACAGGAAACTGCCATAATTGGCTATATCGACCCGCTGGTGGCTGTGCTTATTTCATATTTCGTCTTTAACGAAACCATGACCACCAGTCAAATTCTGGGAGCTTTACTGATATTTGGCTTTACATTATTGAACGAACTGCAGCCGTCCCTTGAAAAGAACATTGCCACCGATGGCGGCTAACATCGAATTACAACGCAACACAGCCCTCTCAATCGAAAGGGCTGTGTTTTTGTATTCAGAAAGCTGCTGGGTAGCCCAAACATAAACTCATCACTCTCCGATA
>DOYB01000051.1:4084-8776 GCA_003518745.1 Selenomonas sp.
TGCATTAAACTTTTCCCGCCACATGGGAAAATCATAAGCCCCTAACGGCGTATATTCTGCTGACGTATTACGTTTTTCAAGATAGAAGGACTTTGAGCAAGCTTTTCCAGCATCATCACGATGTAATAATCTCGTTCAACAGCTACCCCCGGAATGCCAATATAATCTGCCGTCAATTCCTGAAGGTCTTTGAAATCAGTAGGATGCTCATGTAGAAGCATAGAATTCCTCCATTGGCGGAACCGCATAGGCAGACAACCGCGATAAATACTGCTGCAATGTGTGTTTCGTATTCCAGTAACCAAGAAAAGCCGCCAAAAATGCGATGGTTGCTTTCTTGTATTTGCGGTGCCTAAGCACTTTCCGTATAGTATCTTCAGAGTAGTTCAAGGCAAATTCCCTCATATACTCTGCCATCTGTCGATGGTTAATCTCTTCGATATTACGATAGTTTTGAAGGATTTCCAATGTGGCAATGGCATTACAGATAGTAGCATCAAAATTTAAATCCAGTCTACTAACTTTTACATTGCTGACAGTAAACACAACATCCAGTAGCCAGTGCATGCTCTCAATGTTCCAATGCTCACGTGCGATGCAAAGGAGCCGTTTGGCACTTGCGTCAGTGCTGGCAATGTAATAGCTTGTCTCCGTCGTGGTTTTCCGTGTTGTGCTATTTGTCCTCTCCACACTGAAAACGGCCTTCAGTCCCGGCCAGTCATGCCGTTCCTGCAGCCAGGTGATGTCCTTGAGTTTCCGGCAAGTTCTTTTCTGGCTTATTCCATCCGCTCCCACCAGTCATCGAACGCGTCTTTAATCAAAAGTCATGGGCAATGGGTTCGCCTTTCCGAAAAGTATAGACTTTGGCAAAGCCTATTTCGTTGCTTAGAATCTCCCGCGCATCCTGCAGATGGTCCGCCAGGTATTTGGTGGAATGAGCATCGGACCCGATGGTGATGATTCTGCCACCCAAATCCTTGTACAGGCGCAGGATATTCCTTGAAGGCATGGTGTCATCCATACCATAATGCCAGGATGAAGTGTTCAGTTCGATGCCCTTGCCGTCGGCAATGGCCAACTTCAGTATTTCAGCCACCATATCTTTTATTGCGGCAAAGGGGTATTTCCCCTGCTTGTCATAACGACTGATAAGGTTCACATGGGCCAGCACCGAATAGTGTTTGAAGGCTTTCACAACATCGTACATTTCCTGATAGTAACGCTCGTTGTATTCCTTTTGCGACCTTCCCTGCTGGAAGTCCTGAGTCCAGAATTCCTTGTTTTCCACCTGATGAATGGAAAGTAAAATGAAATCCAAATCCCTATCATAACGGCTAAAGAGTTCCTCATAGCGGGGAATTGTCTCTGTCTGCACACCAAATTCCAGTCCGCAGCGCAGAACGATACTTGAGGCAAACTCCTGCTTCATTCTGCCGAACTTCTCGAAGTAAGCCGGATAGTCCACATTGGCCAATGGCTGCAATGAGTCAGTCGACGTCCCTATGCCATCGCCGCCGCGATACTCGATATTTTCTTCTGTCCAGTCCTTCTTGATGCCATAGTCCACATGGTCGGTGAAGCAAAGCTCGTCAAGGCCCAGAGCAACCGCCCTTTTGACCTGCTCCTCCATAGGCTCAAGTGAATCGTCACTGAACTCCGTATGCACATGATAATCTGCTAACATGATAGTACCCTCCCGTCAATTCTTCAAAAGCAAATCCCTGCCTATCTGGCGCAACCACCAATAGCCCCTATTTGTCTTCAAAATGTTTTATTGCCTCCGTGAAATCCTGCACGATTTCCAATGTGCCCATGTACTCCCCATCATCACCATAAACTGCCAAGTACCTGACACCTACGGGTTTACCCTTAATAATGCGCCATACCTCCATTTGTTTGCGTTTCTTTGCCTTGAAATCCTCCAAAAGCTGATTTACCACGGGCAAAATCTGAGAGGGATGGCAATCTCTCACATCACCTCCCAAGGCCAGCAAGGGACGATCAAAAATCCTTCCCTCATTGACGAAAAAGCGAAGCACATCATCCTTATCGATAAAGGTAATATCCAGCGACAGCAAAGAAAGAATGCTTTTGAGTTGCTGCAGGGTCAGTTCTCCCGTAGGCAGGCACACCTTTCCATCGACATACCTTTCCTTTTCCTCACAACTCTTGTTTTTCAGCCACTCGTCGCCTTCCTTCCATCGTGGAAGTTCTGGCAGAAATGCGGCTCCCATATCAATGGAATCGCGATAGATCATGAACCACTCTTCTGCCGTAAAGAAGCAAACGGACAGTCTCAAAAGAATGCTTTCATCCTTCTGAATCATCTCTCGGATGCGCTGCAACAAAGAGAATATACTGTCTTTTCTTTCCCAAAAGTTATCCGGTGATAAAATTTTGCCAAACGTACGGACTTCCTTCTTGATCTCGTCATCAGTATCCCACAAGACCTTGGAAGGCCCTGTCACACCATGCCGATATAGAATCGGCATGAAGAGCATTTCCTTTTTCCCATAAAGCCCATGAATGGCATACAGTCGTGAAAATGTCCGACAAAATTCTTCAGTTTCCTCCGCAGAGGTCATTTTCGATTCCAGTTCTTCCACGAAACCTGCCAAGGCCATATTTTCAAGGTGTTGTGTCTTTGCAGGGTGGCCATCCGCCAAAGCTGACCAGTCAATCACTTTGGAATTATCTTCTCTTTCATCCATTGTATTTATCTCCTTGTGGCATTAATGAAGGTCAAAATTCCGCTAACGAATTAATTCGCTCCCATATTGAGAAATCCTTTCAGAGACATCGAATATAAAAAGTCCATAATTTTTCACAATAAGCAACACAGCCCTCCCCATCGGGAAGGCTGTGTCTTCTCTCATATACCGATTATTACCGACTTCTACCGCTTGCAGCACAGCGGTCTCTTCGGCCAAAAACTCCTTTATCAATTCAATGCAGCAAAACCACCCTCAAGATCCGCTATGATATCATCTATATGCTCCGTTCCTATGGACAGGCGTATGGTGCTCTGCTTGATTCCCTGCTCCAGAAGCTCCTCCTCTGTCAGTTGGGAGTGAGTTGTGGAGGCAGGATGGATTACAAGGCTCTTTACGTCTGCCACATTGGCCAGCAGTGAGAAAATATTCAGATTGTCGATGAATTTCCATGCCGCATCACGGCCACCCTTGATTTCAAAGGTGAAGATGGAGGCACCACCATTGGGGAAGTACTTCTCGTATAACGCATGATCGGGATGATCCGGAAGAGATGGATGATTTACCTTTTCCACCTGTGGATGCTCCTTTAGGAACTTCACGACAGCCTTGGTATTTTCAGCATGACGCTCAAGTCTCAGGGAAAGCGTCTCAACTCCCTGCAGCAGCAGGAATGCGTTAAAGGGTGATATGGTGGCTCCCGTATCCCGGAGCAGTATGGCGCGGATATAAGTGACAAAGGCCGCCGCCCCAACGACATCATAGAAGGATACTCCGTGGTAGCTGGGATTTGGCTCCGCGATGCCTGGATACTTGCCGCTCTCCTTCCAATTGAACTTGCCAGCCTCGACGATTATGCCTCCAAGGGTGGTGCCATGTCCTCCAATGAACTTCGTCGCCGAATGAACCACGATATCCGCACCGTGTTCAATGGGACGAATGAGGTACGGCGTCCCAAAGGTGTTGTCTATCACCAGAGGCAGCCCGTGCTTGTGCGCGATTTCCGCGATTGCGTCAATATCAGGGATGTCGCTGTTGGGGTTTCCGAGGGTTTCCAGATAAATAGCCCTGGTATTTTCCTTGATGGCCCCCTCAACCTCTGACAGATTATGGGCATCCACAAAGGTCGTTTCCACACCATACTGCGGAAGCGTGTGGGCCAGCAGATTATAGCTGCCACCGTAAATGGTCTTCTGCGCGACTATATGTCCCCCATTTGCCGCCAATGCCTGAATGGTATATGTGATGGCGGCAGCCCCTGAAGCAACGGCAAGGGCCGCGCTGCCTCCCTCCAAAGCGGCAATACGCCGTTCCAGCACATCCTGTGTGGAATTGGTCAGCCGACCATAGATATTGCCCGCATCGGCCAAGCCAAACCGGTCAGCGGCATGCTGGCTGTTCCTGAATACGTATGAGGTGGTCTGATATATGGGTACCGCCCGGGCATCTGTAGCCGGATCAGGCTGTTCCTGCCCAACATGAAGCTGCAAGGTTTCAAATTTATACTGTTTCATTGTGATAATCCCCTTTCACAAATAGAAGTCATAAACCGATTTTCTTCTCAAAGTGCCCCTCTCACAACCTTCTCAAATATCAGCAGGCTCCATACTCATCCCGCCTGCTTTGCAAGGTCCTTCTTCCGATGGTAATCATCTACGGCCGCCTTGATTGCCTCCTCTGCCAATACGGAACAATGCAGCTTGTGAGCCGGAAGACCATCAAGAGCCTCCGTCACTGCCTTATTGGTTAGTTCAAGCACCTCATTAAGCGGCTTACCCTTTATGAGCTCCGTGGCCATGGAACTGGATGCTATGGCCGAGCCGCAGCCAAAGGTCTCAAACTTCACGTCAGACACCACATCGTCGTCTATCTTCAAATATATCTTCATAATGTCGCCACACTTGGCATTTCCGACCTCGCCGATACCGTCAGCGTTTTCCATGCTCCCCACGTTCCGGGGATTGCGGAAATGATCCATTAC
>DOYB01000072.1 GCA_003518745.1 Selenomonas sp.
GCACGATCGATAACATCCCGGAGCCCTATCTTATCAAGATGATCTATGGGCAGCATAACCTTCAGGCTGCTCATAGGCATCTCAAGGACATAATATGATTTCAACTCACCATTGACTTCGTTTTCCTCAACGGCAGCAATCACTCCGGCTCCATGCATTGGATATACTACAACATCGCCAATATTCAGCAAGCGCTCACCCCCTATGCACTTGTCAAGTCCCGTACAACCTCCCCTGCCAAAATCAAGCCCGCCACAGACGGCACAAAGGAAATGCTGCCCGGAGCCCTCTTTTTTCCACGGAGTTTGCAACCCTCATCTGTATTTTCACTCAAAGTCCCGCTCTGTCCCGCCACGACTCCCGTCTGAACAACCGGAACCTCCTTGGAATAGACCACCTTCAATGACTTTATCTGGTGCTCCTTCAGCTTCTTTCGCATAACTCTGGCCAATGGATCCACACTCGTACTGTAAATATCCGCAATCTCGAAAAGCTCCGGGTGCAGCTTATTCCCTGCCCCCATGCAGGAGATAATGGGCACACCCCTCTCCCTGCACTGCAGGACCAAATCAATCTTGCTAGTCACAGTATCTATGGCATCCACCACATAGTCATACTTACGCTGGAAAAATCTATCCGCATTATCGGGCAAATAGAACTCCGAAATCGTATCAACTACAGCGTCCGGATTGATCCTCCTGACGCGGTCCCCCATCAAATCCGTTTTTCGCTTGCCTATGGTATCTGTAAGCGCATGCAGCTGCCGATTTACATTTGAAACATCCACAACATCATGGTCAATCAGCACCAAGTGCCCAACACCAGCCCGGGCCAATGCCTCTACAGTAAAGGAGCCTACGCCGCCTAAGCCGAATACCGCAACAGTGCTCGCTGCCAGTCTGTCTATACCTTCTTCACCCAGCAGCAGCTCTGTTCTTGAAAAACGTCCGGCACTACCGCTGCCTCCCATCACTTACCCTCCGGAGCAGTATCGTCCCGTGTGAGCTTAAAGGCGGGGATAGCGAAAGCGCCACCGGAAACCTCCTCGTTATTCCTCTTATTCATAAAGGAGGGTGCTTCCAGCGTAAAATCGCCGTTAGAGGCAGGTTTACCAACCGGTCCCTGTTGAGTCTGCGGCTGTGACTGGGGCATTTGCTGAACAGTAGACATTGAAGGCCTCATCTGCGGCATAGCCCCGGTATGGGGATTCGTTCCCGATCTGTCCGGAAAATCCGTGGCTATTATTGTTGCCTGGATAACCCCATCCATCTTATTGTCTATAACCGTGCCGAAAATTATATTAACATCATCCCCGGTCTGCTTGTAGATGTACTTAGTTGCCTCACTCACATCATAGAGAGTCAGGGAATCATCCCCCGTAATATTGAGGATCATCCCCCGTGCCCCTTCGAGAGACCTTTCTATCAATGGGCTCTCCACTGCCTGCTGTACGGCCGCCACAGCGCTGATCTTGCTCTGTCCCATTCCAAGGATCGCATCGCAGTTAGCTCCCTGACGGAAAATAGTCGCGACATCCGCAAAGTCCACATTCACGACACCCGTGGTGAGTATCATTTCCGCGACGCAGTCAATAGCCTGCTTCAGAACCTCGTCTGCCGCATGGAAAGCACCCACGAACGACATCTTCCGATCATCAGACAGCTTCATCAGATTATCATTACGCACCACTATCAATGCATCCATATAGGCCCGCATTTGTACGACTGCTTCCTGAGCAATGCGCATCTTGCGTCTTCCCTCGAAACCAAAGGGCATGGTGACAACGCCCACGGTAAGAATCCCCAAATCCCTGGCAATCCGTGCCACCTCAGGAGTCGCGCCGGTACCCGTACCACCGCCCATAGCCGCGGTAACGAATATGAGATCCGCGCCCCGCATCATACTCCGGAGCTTTTCCTCTTCCCTCTCAGCCGCATGCATTCCAATCGCGGGATTTCCGCCGGTCCCGCGCCCCTTGGTCAATGCTTCTCCTATCTGTACGGTTTTCACCTTTAAGGCACTCAAAGTACTAAGCTGTTTGGCATCGGTGTTCACAGCAACCAACTCAACACCGGTAATCCCGCTCTCCGCTATACGCTTGAGAACGCTGTTGCCGCCGCCACCTATACCAAACACCTTTATGGTGATTACTGCCTCCTTTATTGCCGTACTATCCGATGCCATTGGCCATACTCCCCTCGATGAATGTCATATTATTGTTATATTCGACAAGAATCAAATATCTCCTGCCGATAAGCCCTTCATAAACGAGATGAAAATTTCCGCTCTCAGTTCACCTATACACAAAAGCTGACTTCAAAGCACAATAGGCGAGTGACTTAGCTTCCATGTAAAAAGCAGGACCTATAAGAAGGCCCTGCTCTCTTCGTCAAAATTCAGCTGAAAAGAAACACCGTCAAACAAGCAAGAATCAACTTCAAACTGTCTAACTTCACGAAGCACACACTTCCTCACAACTGTGATATATGCAGGTACTCAGAAGCACTCCGCTCCCTCATGCCCTCTAGGCTGATTATACTCCCAATATCATTAAAATTCAATAGTGAATTTTGTGAATTAAATCTGAACATATGCCTAAAAACCTCATATCTCACTTGCCTTTTTCCGATAAATCGACTACAATAATAGAATAATACGATTAAACAATAAGTGAACAATAATTGAAAGGAATTTGAACACCATGTTTTTAGAAGAGCGACAGGATGCCATATTGGAAATATTAGCAAGGGACGGCAAGGTTCTTGTCAAGGAACTGAGCGAAAAATTTGAAGTCACGGAGGACTGCATCCGCAAGGATTTGGCAGCCCTTGAAAAAAAAGGAAAGCTGAAACGCACCTACGGAGGTGCCGTGACAAGCCGGGCCAACCTGCATATGATCGAGGTCAGCAAGCACAGGAACACCGATGTTGAGGCCAAGCGCCGCATTGCCCAGGCCGCGGTGAAGCTCATCGGAGAAAATGACATGGTCTTCCTGGATATCTCCACCAGCAATCTCGCGGTGGCAGAGCTTTTGGCAAAGACAGACCGCGAAGTCAAGGTCGTCACGAACATGATCGACATTCTCGTGATTCTTTCACGCAATCCAAGAATCCAACTCGTTTTCGCCGGAGGAAAAATCAACAAGAGCCGCGACGGGTTCTGGGGCGGAATGACCTTGGACTTCATCTCCAAACTGAAGCCTGACATCGCCTTCGTGGGCGCGGTAGGAGTAGACGTAAAGGAGAACAGCGTATCCACCTACGATATCGACGATGGAATAAACAAGGCCGCCATAATACGTATGAGCAAACGGGCGTATGTAGTAGCAGAATCCCGCAAGCTCAGCTCCGATGGCAACTACAACTACACTACCCTCGATACGCTCTCGGGGCTTATTACCGACGAAAAGCCTTCGGAGGATATCTGCCGTGCGGCTGAAAGCTACGGCGTAGATATCATCCTGCCATGAAATCACCCGGCATCCTGTCCTGGAAACGATTGGAAAACATCCTTTCCAAAGGACTGAAGGCCTTCTTTTGCTATGTCCTGCTGTTTGCCCTGCTCCGAGCGTGGTTCATTTTCTGGATGCAGGACTATATTGGAGCAGAAGCGAACTGGAACGACATTTTAACGGCTCTTTGGCGCGGAATGTGCCTGAGCTGTCAGACAGCGGGGATGCTGACCCTTGTGGCCTTCGTCCCCGCCTTCCTGTTTCACTATATATATGAGCCTGTCGAGAAATATGTCTGGGATGTGGTGACGGGATTAGAGCTCATCACCATATCCGTTCTTTATGTTGCGGCCTTTCCCTATTATCGTCAGTTCCACTCCAACTTCAACCAGTTGGTCTGCAATGCCGTTAACGATGACATGACCGCCCTGTTCTGGTCCTTTATGCAGGAATTCTATCTGCCCCTAAGACTGGCAGCAGCCCTTGTAATGGCCTTCATGTTGTGGCGAATCATGGGGAGGCTCATGGCATGGAAGTTTTGCGACATACTTTCCCTGTTTTACCTTCCGACCCCTGTCATATGGGCAAAAAGAGCGCTCTTCCTCGCATGCTGCGGATGTGTGGTGCTGCTTGGTATATTCGGAGGAAGCCTGAGGTGGCAGACCGCGGTGGACTGGGAGAATGCCGGAGTTACAAAAGACCGTTTCCTCAACGAAGCGATTCTGGACAGCTTTCAGGCCCTGTACCGTGGCTACAGGCTGCAGCATCGAATGCTTGCCTGCAACGGGCTAAGCTTCACCGTTTCCGACATACGTGAGCTGGCATCAAAACTGGCAGGACTCCGGCACGGCACGGATAATCTGGATGACTATCTGCTTCGCCATGCACAGGGAGCTCAGATTGAAAAGCCCACTCACATATTCGTCATACTCTCTGAAAGCTACGCTAACTGGCCACTTCTGGATGAATATGCCGAAATCCCCATAGCCGATGGCATGAAATCCATTATTCGAGAGCCTGACAGCGCGTATGTGAAAACCTTTCTTCCCAATGGCTCCAGCACTGTATCAGCAGTTACGGGAATCACGACAGGGCTTGCGGATGCGAACCTGTATCTTACCGTCATGCCCGAAGCCTTTACAGAGCCGTATCCTACTGCCTCTGCTCCGCAGATGAAGCAGCTTGGCTACGCGACATATTTTTGGTACGCGGGTCCCTCAACATGGGAACGCATAGAAGATTTCACACTGGCCCAGGGCTTCGACAACTTCCACAGCAGGGGGGACTACGGAGATATTCCCGGCACCGTCTGGGGCTGCGAAGATAAATATCTATACGACATCATACTGGAACGCATCTCTCCTGAGGAAGCCGGATTCCACGTTATCCTGAATGCCTCGAACCACTCCCCCTACGGAGTTAACCTTGAAGCTGAGGGATTTCCCGGGGATTTGGTACGAAGCCGTCTGCCCGAGTCTGCCCGTAACGATGATGAGCTTTTGAAGGAGCTTGGGCATTATTGGTATGCTGACCGAGAGCTTGCGCGCTTCATACGTGAGGCAAAGGAAAAGCTTCCCGACAGTCTTTTCATAGTGGTCGGTGACCACGCGGACCGTTACAATATAGAAAAGAATCCCTCCACATATATCCGCTATGGTATTCCCTTCATTATCACGGGAAAGGGTGTTCATAAAGGACTTCTTACCCCCGGCGCCGCAGGCAGCCAAATCGACATTGTCCCTACAATCATAGAACTAATCGCCCCCGAGGGATTCACATATTATGCCCTTGGGAACAGCCTCTCGCGCAGCAATCGGCGCGGGGTCAACTACGGCTTCTGGATACAGTCCAATGCCATCGGCGCGGCTGACACCGACCCCCTTGTCCCTGAAGCATTGGACGGCGGCAGTCCTCCCGATATCGACAACGAGGAAATGCAGGACTATATCAATGCCATACGCAGCATTTCCTGGTGGAGAGCCAAGTATGGAGCAATTTTGGACGAGAACAAGTTGGAGGAATAGAACTTTGGATATAAGGCGCTGCGAGCTCTGCCCCAGAAGATGCAGGGCTGACCGCACAAAGGAAACAGGATTTTGCGGGGCCGGCGATAAGGCCCGAATCGCTCTGGTTTCACTGCACCCATGGGAGGAACCCTGTCTTACCGGAGCAAAGGGGGCAGGTACAGTCTTTTTCTCATACTGCAACCTCAAATGCTGTTATTGTCAGAACCATGAAATAAGCCATTTTGGAAAAGGGCTTGAGGTTTCAGACAAAAGGCTCGGGGAAATATTTCTGGAGCAGCAGGCGCAGGGCGCGGCCACACTGGATCTGGTCACCCCCACCCATTATGTGCCCCAAATCCTGTACGCCCTTGCCATTGCAAAGGAAAAAGGCTTCTCCCTTCCGGTGGTATATAATTCCAGCGCCTACGAAACAGTGGAAACCATAGAATCCCTGAGAGGCAGCGTGGACATTTTCCTGCCGGATCTTAAATACTGGGACGAAAAGAGCGCCTTGGAATATTCCAAGGCGCCGGATTATGTCGCAACCGCGAAAAAAGCCATAAGTAAAATGGTGGAAATCACAGGCTCCGTACAAATTGATGAGAATGGTCAAATGACCCGTGGTGTATTGGTAAGGCATCTGGTCCTTCCGGGACACAGGAAGGAAAGCATGGAAATCCTGGACTGGCTTTGGGAGAGCTTTGGGAGCGACATTTACATAAGCCTTATGAACCAGTATACGCCCATGTACCAGGCTCTAGGGCACAAGCAGCTTGGCAGGAGGCTCACCACCTTCGAATACGAATCCGTAGCCGACCACGCAGGGGAACTTGGCATCACCCAATGCTATACCCAGGAAAGACGAGCCGCCTCGGAGGAATATGTTCCACGCTTCGACGGAAGCGGAGTCCTGCCATAACTTTATCTTTTAGAAAAACTCTTCCGGCTCTCCCTTCACATCTTCTGTCAGCAGATGGTCCCCCAGCATGGTTGTAAGAGCCTGACGCGTGAAGGAATAGGTATCGGACGCAAAATCCTGTTCGGGCGAGTACCGATTGGAGGGCGCGTTCAATATCCCGCACACGGTATCGTAAAGCATGTCGTTTGTGAAATATCTGCCCCTGTGCTGACGAAGAATCTCTGTACGCTCAGGGAATGCCCGCTGATAAGTTGGGGAAAGATAGATGAACATGGGAATCCTGACCATGTCGAAGCTGAACACATCGGGGTTGTGGGAAATCTCAAGATTTTCGCCATGATCGGAAAAATAAACCATTGAAACAAGGTTGAGATTATCCTTGGCATAGTTAAAAATCTGAGACAATACATAATCCGTATAGAGGATGGTATTGGCATAGGCCGGCGTAGAGGTGCCTGTGCCGGCACCCTCCTCTGTTTTCCATTTGTTGAAGGTCCACGGATAGCGATTGTAATAGTAAATATGGCTCCCCATCAAATGCAGCACAACGAAATTGTTCTTCTTGGGGTCTATCTTTTCGAGATACGGCAGAAGGGCTTCATCATACTTATCCGAATAGTTATAGGAATCATCTGTCCACTCCGCATGGTCCGCGGTCTTCGCCACCATGGTTATGGCGCTGTCAAACTGACCGTAACGCCCCTGATTGCTGAACCACCAGGTTTCATAGCCGGCCTTCTTCGCCACGTCTATGATTGAAGCCGATTCATAGAATTCCTTGTCATTGTACTGGCTCTGCTCCGTCAGTGCCCGCTGAAGTGTCGGCACCGTCTGTGACCACGACGAATACACGTTTTTGAACAACAGGAAGTCCGGATTCTCCAGCGCCTGCTGACTGAGCCACGGGGTGTTATCGTATGGGAAATCAGGAGTAAATGCCTTCATGTAGTTTCTTGAAGCAGACTCCCCTATAACAACTATCACAGTCCCCGGCACCTCTGCGGCAAGGGTTTCCGAAGGGTCAAGGTAAAGTGTCTGGAACCGTTCCTCATAATTCGTTTCATACTCCTGGGTCTGTGCCACATAAGTGGTGACATCTCCCCAAAGCTCTGCTATCGAAGTAAGCGGAACATACCATATCAAGGCCGCGACAGCCCCGCCAAGCACCAGAATAACAGCGCTTTCGTGGAGCGCGTCAGCTTTCCCCCTCAGCAATCGATCCCCAAAACGACAATGGATTCTATACGCCTTGTAAAGGAGCAGCCCAATCACCGCCACAATCAAGGCCATATAGCCTATGCCCACATTCGACTCCAAAAAATCTATGCTCTCCCGGTAATTTGTGAGGTACAGTGCCATCAGCGAAGCCGGAGACAGACAGTGCCACACCATGCAGTAATAGGCATATTGCACGAAGGGTATTATCATGCAGGCAAAATTCAGGAGAGTCATAAGCGCCGCTGTAGACCTTATCTTATGCGACCTCATAAGGAGCCCCTCAAGGCTGCTCAAAGACAGGAATATGCATGTGCCCACAATGAAGTCAAAACAGACCAGGGACATGTACCAGCCCTTTTCATAGGTCCATGTGTAGAGAATCGGAAATGCCGAGCACCACGCCAGCCCCGATATCAGATTAGGCAGATTCTCCTTAGAATACAGCGGCATACGATTCCCTGCCTGCAGGAGAAACAAGCCCAGCACAATGGGAATCAAAATAGGCATGTAATACTGCGCTCCCATATCCTGCCCGATATTGATATAAAAAGCAATCAG
>DOYB01000104.1 GCA_003518745.1 Selenomonas sp.
AAGGCAAATACCCGCTCAAAATACTTCTGGGGATCTGTCTTTTTGGCATCAGCATGTCCTGCTCCGGCCACAATATATTTCTCCTTGGCAGGCGCTGATGAGGCTTCGTATAGTTTCTCCATCATTTCGCAGGGTACCAGTTTATCGGCATCGCCATGTATAAACAGCATGGGCACCTCGGTATAGACAATACTGCGCAAGGGTGCTGCATCCGAAATAGCTGCCCCCGTCTTCATGGGACTGACAATATCCACACAGTTCATCACGGGAAATTCCGGCAGACCAAACAGTTTGTCAAGCTGCACCGTAAACATATCATAGGCACTGGTATAGCCGCAGTCTTCAACGGCTACCACTACATTTTGCGGATGTTTGGCCGTAGTCATCATCACCGTGGCTGCACCCATGGAAATCCCATGCAGGACAATCCGCGCATTTTCATCCTTCTGGACAATCTCTTTTGCCCAAAGGACGATATCATCGCTCTCCTTTACCCCCATAGTAAGATATTTCCCTTCACTTAAACCGGCAGCACGCAAATCCGGCGTCAGTACATGGTAGCCTCGCTTTATGTACTCAGCTGCATAATCCCAGACATAGCTCTGATTGCGCCCATATCCGTGCACCAGGATGGCCCAAAGCCTGCTGGGCTTATCTGGTGAAAAATGGGTTGCCACAAGCTTTAGGCCATCCTGGGAGGTTATCGTCCATTGTTCATTTTCTGCCTGTGGTTTAGCTGGAGCCGCCAAGCCCGGCTCCACAATCGCTGCTGCCGCTTCAGGTATAGCCGTGGGATCCCCTGGATTGTCACGTAGCAGAGCATAGTCCACGAAACCGCTGCCTATAAAATAACCTGCTCCCACCAACAATAGCAGAAGTATGATACACAGACTCCAAAAGATTTTTTTGCTCCTGTTAATTTTTCTCACTCCTCTAAAGATTGTTTTGGGATAAGTATCGTTGTATTTCCTCTATCAATTTATCGCCATCATACGATTTGAAAATTTTAATCATGCAACCGCTTATCATCGGATTTAGGTCGAGTCCTAATTCTACTGAACGTGTATCTGTTATCATCTGTACCATGCTTCTCACTCCTCCTGCTTTCCCCTTTTATATTCTTCAATTAACCTCACAATTCCTGCAGACTGGTGCAGCGCCGAAAAGCCCTGCGCCATATCGACAGTTCGGTAAAACATCCTTACCAATTTGATTCATCTTCAAAGATATTTCCACAATATTCCTTCCTGACGTATCTTTTCTATCAGAAGCTCCGACTCAAAATTCCTGCAAATCTCGTCATACAATTTTTCTCTTTCCCAAATTTGTGATATACTTGTTAAACGTAGTACCATCTTTTCTGGAGGTGACAGTATGTTTTATTTGTTTTCATGTTTTCTTGCAGGACTGCTGTTCATGGCATTTCCTGCATCCGGCGCAGATGCCTCTCCCATTCCCTTGTGCGGCGTAGTGGAAGGATTCTACGGCACTCCCTGGAGCCACAAAAATCGTCAGGATATGCTGGAATTTTGTGGGGAACAGGGCCTCAATGCCTATATCTACGCCCCTAAGAATGACCCTTATCACAAGGACCGCTGGCGGGAACCCTACCCCAAAAGCCAGCAGAAAAAACTGGCAGAACTAGCACGAACGGCAGACAAACACCACGTGGAGCTAATCTTTGCGATATCCCCTGGACAGGATCTGCATTATGACGGGCCGGAGGGCACGGCAGACCGAAAGATAATGCTGAAGAAGCTGGAAGCTGTACATGACCTGGGAATACGCCGCTTTGCCATTTTCTTTGATGACATAAAGGGCATGACGGAAAAAAGCTCCGTGGATGCAGAGGATGCCCGCAATCAGGCTGAATTCATCAATGAGATCCAGAAGGAGTTCCGCGCGGCCCATGAAGATGTCCCTCCCTTCATTGCCGTCCCCACGGAATATTATTATGAGGACATGGTGGCAGGAAAGAATCCCAAGCCCTACACCCGCGCCTTCTCCGAGGCTCTTTCCCCGGACGTGACGGTGCTTTACACCGGGAACGGCGTTGTAACAGAGGGCATCTCCGACAGGGAGTTGGAACAGGCTGACGGACTCTATGGCCGCAGGCTCGGCGTATGGTGGAACTATCCCGTAACGGATTACCAAGAGGCAAAACTCGCCCTGGGGCCAATCGTGAACCTGCCGAAGAAGGAAGAGCTGCCGGCCCTGTTCTTCAATCCCATGAAGCATGAACGCCTTTCCAAGATCGCCCTTGCCACAGGAGCGGAGTACGCGCATGATCCCGAACACTACGCACCGGAAGCTGCATGGTCCCGCGCCATCAAAGAACAGTATGGCGAACTGGCTGCGGACATGGAACTCTTTGCCTCCCATTCCCAGCGCATGGAGAACAGTTGGGCTCACTGCGGGCCACAGGATGCCGCAACGCTCCGCCGTGAAATGGACGATCTCTGGAAGCACTGGGCAGCAGGCGGCACCGAAGCCGAGCTCGACTGGTTTGAGCTCCGCCATCGATTCCAAGCCATGGACGATGCCGCCGTCCACTTGCAAAAAGGCCTTCCGAAGGACATCCGAAAGGAATGCGCCCCTCAGCTGAACCTGTTCGGAGAGCTGGCCCGGGCAGACCTGCAGGCACTGCAGCTTCTGCAGATGCATCGCTCCGGAAACCACCCGAAGGAAGTGAAAAAACTGCTGGCAAAACTAAAGGAGAAAAACGAGAAATTCACTGCCCATCAAAAGACCGCCCGCATTTCCGACGGCACCGCCAGGGATTTTCTGGTGGAAGCTATAGGCTATGTGGAAACCGGCACACGCAAGACAAATGGCAGGTAGGACGTATTGAAAAAGGGCAGGTATTCCATCCTTATGCAAGGAATGGGACACCTGCTTTTTTCACCAAGTTGCAGCTGTTCAAGTTTAGCGATTATTTACTTACATAACTGCGCGTTTCCTCAGGAATCTCTTCCCATTTGACTTCATTCACCGGGATTCCCCTGGAAAGTCCCCAAGCCGCTGCAATGCCTGCGGCTTCGCCCATGCTCATGCAGGTAGGCTGGATACGGAAGGAAGCCTGAGCGGCGAAGCTGCCACTTGCACAGCGTCCCACCACAAGCAGATTGGAAATCTCGTTGGTCACCAAGGCACGATAGGGAATCTCATAATACTCGCCCTTTTTCAGCTTTTTGCTGAGGTCCAGATTCACATCATGGATATCGATGGGATACGCCGTCCGAGCCACTGCATCGTGGAAATGCCTGGCATCGGTATATTCCTTATCTGTCATGTAATACTTACCACGGATGCGCCATGATTCCCGAACTCCCACCATACTTGCTTCGCGGCTGATATAGGCCTTCTCAAAACCGGGGACGTTCTTGATGAAGAATCCTGCCAGACGGTGCATCATCTTCCGGCCGAAGGTCACAGCCCTGCTGTATGAGACGGTATCCGTGGCACTGAAGTTCAGTGCCGGCATCTCAGGACAGTTCATGGATAATACGGTGGGTTTGCCGGTAATCGTAAACGCCTGAATATACACAATATCATCCTCGGTCAGTTCACCCCGGGCAACACCGTCCTGGAAGAATTTCTCGTTCTGTTTCCACTTCCAGAACTGAAGGAATGGCCGGCCTTTCTTCCTCAGAGTGTCTTCTGCCAGTTTGTCGAAAGGACCTCTCTCTTTTACCCCCTTTATAATGAACTGATGATAGAGCTTGCCCATATCAATGCCGCCCATTTCAAAACGCAGGCTCATGGGCTGGTTGCGTCCTGTCTTTTCTGAGCCTTTTTCCACAGGAATGCCCGCAAACCGTGAAAGCAATGCGTCTCCCGTGCCATCGACGAAGGTCTTTGCCTGTATCTTTGCCAGTCCCTCAATGGTCTGGACAACACAGGAGACAATCTTTCCTCCATCAGTCACCGCCCCCACCAATGAAGTGTTGTAAAGGATATCTACCCCCGCCTCTTCACACATTTCATCATAGACAAAAGAAAGATATTCAGGCACATATTGTCCTCTGCCACCACCGAAATAGGAGTCAGTATCCACTCCAAGGAGCGGCGGCACCCCCTGTTTTTCCATGCGTTTGTTCAGATCCGTGATGTAGGGCGTATCGCTGTCATAGCAATAAGTAGCCATACATGGGAAAACACAGCCCAAGGTGGCCAGTCCCCCCAGGGAAATGCCTCGCTCCACAAGAACAACCTTCGCTCCATTCCTGGCAGCTGTCACTGCAGCCGCCGTGCCAGCCGCGCCGCCGCCAACTACGCAGACATCCACATCAAATAGTATGGGGAGGTCCGCTTGACCAAAATCCATCGTATATGTCATGGAAGAGGCAGCCTCCGCTCTTGAAGCATTCTCCCTGACCCCCAGTACTGTTCCGGCTGCTGCCAGCCCCATCAGTTTCATAAAACTGCGTCTGGACATCGGGATTGCAAATGAGTTATCCATAATACACTACCTCCAGTTCAATGTACGTAGTTCATAGCATTAAAAATTCCTAATACATAAGCCTTGCCATCTACATATTCTCCCCACACCCCCTCCTTTCCTGCCGACAGATAAAAATAGCGCAGAGCCGAAAAGCCCTGCGCCCGTACTCAGTATTTCACGTTTGACTTAAAAGAAAGACTGTCACTGGCAGCAATCTCTATCTCAGCTCCAGTCTGAGGATTGCGTCCCTTTCTGGCCTCACGGTGCTGCTTCTTGAAGGTACCGAAGCCCATCAGACGGATTTCCGCTCCGTCCTTCACGCTGTCTTTGATGACCTCCATGGTTGCCTCAATGGCTGTCTTTGCATCCTTCTTTGTAATACCAGCCTTCTCTGCTACCTTATCAACCAGTTCTGTCTTGCCCCATCCTAATGAAGAAGCAATATTGGATAAACATTTCCCAATCGGGCATGTTAGCAAATCTGGTATAAGCGCCGTATTAACTTAGGAATATAGCCCATGTTGAGTCTGCGCCTTCTCTTTCATGCCTCTTGACTCCTGCACATTATTCTTAGCCATAATTCGCTACAATGCATGTATTTTCCTTTTGAGGACCTACTCTTTTGAAGGAAAATTAAATCTGTTTATCGAAATATAAATAGCACAAGTGGGTTTTGCTTTCATGTAAGACCGCAATCTGCATATATGTGTGAAAGGATTGATTGAATATGGCAAAGCTAATATCTCGACGTTCATTTCTCAAAGGAATGTCAGCCATTGGCGCATCGTTGGCCACCGGCACGTTTTTTGATTTGAACGAAAACGTTATCGCTGAGGCGGCGACAAACAGTGATGGAATTCCTGCGTACATTACGGCCGTCCCAAAAGGCACGCCTCATATATCCGCCGCCAAGGGCGAGATTGCTGAAAGGATTTTGCTGTCCGGAGATCCCTTGCGAGCAAAATTCATCGCTGAAAATTTTCTGGAAAATCCTAAACAATATACATCTGTCCGCAATATATTCGGATACACAGGCACCTACAAGGGCGTGCCTATATCTGTTCAGGGAACCGGCATGGGAATGCCCTCCATTTCCATATATGTTCACGAGTTAATCAACGAATACGGTGTAAAAAAACTTTTTCGGGTGGGTACTTGCGGTGGTATGCATCAAAATGTGAAACTCAGGGATGTCATAATTGCCCAGGGCGCCTCCACTGATTCTGGCATGGTGCGGAACATTTTCGGCAGCAGCATCAATTTTGCTCCACTTGCCGATTACGAGCTTCTATCCAAGGCAGTGGAAAATACGAAAAAGTTGGGATTAAACACTAAAGTAGGGAATATCATTACCGTGGATCGCTTCTACGATAAGGAGATTGACAGTGAAAAACTTCGTTCATACGGGATTTTGGCCGTAGAAATGGAGACAGCTGCATTGTATCTCTTGGCCGCTCAATTCCAAGTACAGGCATTGGCTATCTTAACCGTCAGCGATCATCTTCTCACTCATGAATCGACTAATGCTGAAGAACGACAAACCAGCTTTAATGATATGGTGAAGATAGCACTGGAAACCGCCGTAGATGTCTAAATAATATGTAGTGGTCTCCCGTTTTCATTCAGAATATTTTCAGAATAATCCCCAGAACGTGAAAATAGTTCCCGGGTGACTATTTTCTGATAATTTGCGTTCCATACGAGTCATCATGTAAATCAAGGTATCCGACATGGTCCTTGCCTTTACTTCTATCAAACATCCTATTGCAATCTGCCAAGGATTCCTTCATAGCCTGCTGATTGCCGATGGAGTTCTCATCGTTTTCCGTAACGGTATAGGCGATGGCGATTTGGTGGAAGTCAATGCACTTTTCCTTTATAGTTGCAGAGACCTTGCTCGCGCACTTGTTGACTACGATGCACATACCATGAAGACGCTTTGCGGTAGAAGAATCTTTTTTTGTCCTCCCGATCGTATGTCTTCATTATCTTCGGCAGCTTCTGTATGGTGGTGACGATAACCACACAGTCCTTGTTCTTTCGCTTCATCAGCAGATCATGAGTATTGTCCATCTCCACGTTTAATTGGCGGTTAATATTAATACCAGTCATGCTTTTCATTTCTGTCAAGTTCTCGGATTTTTTGCATTTCTGCTTCCGTTAATTCAAACCCGAATAAATCAAGATTCTCTTTGATATGCATCGGATTGCTTGAGCCTGGAACCGCAACGATTCCCATCTGCAGATCCCACCTCAAGATAACCTGCGCTGCCGATACGCCGTGAGCTTTCGCAATTCCCGCAATGGTTTCATCGTTAAGAAGCTCCGCTGTATGCCCCCTGCCGCCGAGCGGATACCAGCACTGCACAACGATTCCTTTTTTCTGGATAAAGGGAACCACGTCCTGCTCCTGATAGTAGGGGTGAATCTCATTCTGTACGAGTGCCGGCACGATATTCACTTGTGGCAGGAACTCTGTAAGCTCTTCCACGTACCAGTTGGAAAGCCCCAAGGATCTTATCTTGCCTTGCCGGACATACTTTTCCATCGCCAGATAAGCCTTGACATCTCCCGTCCCCGGATGGTGCAAAAGCATCATATCGATGTATCCGATATCCAGTTTTTCCAGTGCCATGTCTATCGCAGCTTCCGGGTCATGGAACTGGCTTGGATAAATTTTCGTGATGACAAAGATCTCTTCCCGTGGGATGCCGAATTCTTCCATTGCCTGACGGATGCCTTCGCCGACAGCGTCTTCATTGCCGTACATATAGGCGGTGTCGATTAGTCGTCCTCCGTTTTTCAGAAGCTCCTTGACGGAGTTGACACAGGTGTCATGGTCAAGGGAATATGTCCCCATGCCCATGATGGGCATTTCATAACCGCTGTTCAAAAGCACGGACTTCTTCTCAAAATCAAAGGTCCCCACGTTCATGCTCCCCTCGCCCTTTTCTTTCTCCGAACCAATTCCATTCGGCCGGTCTTTCGTCTCCCCCGCGCGCATG
>DOYB01000250.1 GCA_003518745.1 Selenomonas sp.
TACATAAATAATCGTAAAGATGTATTGTCGGATCACTGGCCATGAGGCCGAAAAACAAGGGAACATCCCGCACTATGGGAAGAATCTCACGGGTTCCCAAATCCATGACCTGACTGTTATTGTTCCCATAACAGAAAAAACTGCTCAAGGAGCTTCGCCCCATAATGCGGTAACGTCCGGCAGCCAGCGCAAGCAGGACATCCGCCCCACCCATGGCGGCCAGCTTTGCCGTGATACCCGATCCTACGGAAGCCCCTATGATGTGCCCCCCTACATTTATCTGCGCCCAAAGCCGACGCATGATTTCTTCTTTTTCCACAGAACACCTCCCTGCTGACATGGAAACGGCTTTCATCCCTCTATAGGGAATTCTTGAAAATCATCGTTTCTTCTGTGTTCCTCACTCACCCGATAAACATCACATTCCGAAAAGCTCAAGCTGATCGCTTTCGCTCATTCCCTCAAGGCAGCCGTGCTCCCTCAAAACCTCAATCTGTGTTTTGGAGATTCCTGACCTCTTGTGGAGATCGTCCACAGAGGTGAACTCCCCTTCCTTCCTAGCCTCGGTTATTCCACGGGCAGCGGAGGCGCTTATGCCCTCCAGTGACGCCAGGGGCGGCAGCAGGGTTTTCTCAAGGATTATGAACTTCTCCGCGTCAGAACGGTAAATATCCACATACTCAACCCCATAGCCGCGAAGGTACATCTCCCATGCAAGCTGCAACACCGCCAATGTGCCGCTTTCCTTGCCCTCCAGCTTCTTTTCCTTGGATTTCTCTTCCAGAGCCCGCAGCTGCTCCTCAACATAGTCCTTGCCCCTGGCAATCACATTGGCATCGAACTCTGCCGCACGTATGGAGAAATAAGCCGCATAGTATGCCAATGGATAGTGCACCTTGCAAAAGGCAATGCGATAGGCCATCATAACATAGGCCGTCGCGTGGGCCCTTGGGAAAAGATACTTGATTTTCTGGCAGGACTCTATATACCATTCGGGAACATTGTTTTCCCTAAGGTTCTCCACCACCTCCGGCTTTATACCCTTCCCCTTTCGCACACCCTCCATGGTCTTGAAGGAAAGCAGCGGATCTATCCCATGATGTATCAGGTACATCATAATATCGTCACGGGCGGATATTGCGTCCTTCAAGGTACAGGTACCCGCCCGAATCAAATCCTGAGCATTGCCAAGCCAAACGTCAGTGCCATGGGAAAAGCCTGAAATACGCACCAAATCACTGAAACAGTTAGGGTGCGTGTCATCTATCATCTGCCTTGTGAAGCTGGTACGGAATTCCGGTATTCCAAAGGTCCCCGAGTTTGCTCCAAGTTCCTCCGGTGTCACCTTGAGGGCGTCCGTGGAAGAAAAAATCGAAAGGGTTGCCTTGTCGTCCAGCGGGATGGTCTTTGGGTCCCTATGTGTCAAATCCTCCAGCATCTTGATAACGGTGGGATCATCGTGTCCAAGGATATCCAGCTTCACCAGACGGCTGCTGATGGAGTGGTAATCAAAATGAGTGGTAATTGTCCCCGAATCCTTGTCATCCGCGGGATATTGTATGGGCGTAAAGAAGTGTACATCCATGTTCCTGGGTACAACCATGATTCCCGCGGGATGCTGCCCAGTAGTGCGCTTGGTTCCCAGACATCCCCTGACCATGTGGTCTATGAAGGAACGGTGCTTCTTCATCCCCTTTTCCTCATAGAACTTCATCACGAAACCATAGGCCGTCTTATCTGCCACGGTTGAAATAGTACCTGCTCTGTATACGTTATCCTTGCCGAACAGGACTTCGGTATACTTATGGGCAACGGGCTGATATGTCCCTGAGAAGTTCAGGTCGATATCAGGCACCTTGTCTCCGTCGAAGCCAAGGAACACCGCAAAGGGAATATCATGGCCATCCTTCACCAATGGTGTGCCGCAGACAGGACACTCCTTATCCGGCAAATCATAGCCGCACCCCACCGAACCGTCTGTAATGAATTTACTGTACTGGCAATGCGGGCAGCGCCAATGGGGAGGAAGTGGATTGACCTCAGTGATTCCCGTCATGGTAGCGATAAAGGATGAACCGACTGAACCACGGGAGCCCACCAGATAACCATCGTCATTGGATTTTTTCACCAATCTCTGGGATATCAGATAGAGCACTGAAAAGCCATGCCCGATTATGGGCTTCAGTTCCTGCTGCAGACGTGCTTCCACGATTTCGGGCAGATTTTCACCGTAGAGCTCCTTTGCCTTGTTATAAGACATATCCCGAATCTCCTGCTCAGCTCCCGGTATCATGGGAGAATAGAGATCATCGGGAATGGGCTTGAAGCGCTCTATGGATTCACTTATGGCCCTGGGGTTAGTCACTACGGCCTCATAGGCCGCCTCCTCCCCTAAGTATGTGAATTCAGCCAGCATTTCCTCGGTGGTCCTGAGATAAATAGGCGGCTGATACTGAGCATCATCAAAGCCCTTGCCTGTCATGAGTATTTCACGGTAAACCGCGTCCTCCTTGTTCAGGAAGTGCACATCACAGGTGGCTACCAGCTTCTTATCCAGCTTCTTTGCCAGCTCCGCCACCTTCAGATTGACGTTTATCAAATCCTCGTCCGTATTGATATCCGGGAATTTATCACTGCGTTTCAGGAACTCGTTGTTTCCTATAGGCTGAATCTCAAGATAGTCGTAGAAGGAGGCAATCTCCAAAAGCTCCTCATCAGGCCGTCCCTCGACAATGGCCCGTATAAGTTCCCCCGCCTCGCAGGCAGAGCCCAATATCAGCCCTTCCCTATACTCCGAAAGTATACTCTTCGGAATCCTTGGCCTCTTATTGTAGTATTTGAGATGGGAAAGAGATACTATACGGTACAGATTGTGCAGTCCAATGGGGTTCTTTGCCAATATTATTATATGATTGGACTGCTTCTGCCTGTAATCCTCTCCAACCAGATACCCCTCCATGCCGTAGATTATCTTGATATCCAGTTTATTGTCATGCACGGCTTTTTCCGCGTCGGGAAATGCCTGGACAACGCCGTGGTCCGTAATGGCGATGGCGGGCCAGCCCCAGCCGGCAGCAGTTTTCACCAAATCCTTTACTGAAACCACCGCGTCCATAGTGCTCATGGTAGTATGGGCATGAAGCTCCACGCGTTTCTCTTTCGCGTTGTCCTTGCGCTTTTTGCCCTCGCACTTTGAAAGACTGTCCATAAACATGACATATTCGTTCATGTAGGTATCAAATCGTACCGCGCCATGAATTTTAACGCGCATTCCATCACGAACCGCGTCCGTGACCTGCTGGAAGGTTTCCTTCTCCTTTTCCTTGAAGAACTTCTTGACAGAAATCCCATCTGCTTCATCCGTAAGACAGAAGGACATCATCTGTGTTCCGGTCTTGAAGGTATTTGTCTTGATGCCGAACTTTTCGCCGCTTCCAATGATACCCTCCAATATGACGCTTCTCTGCTCCCCTTCCACCTCCGTCAATTTGGTGGCTTCTCCTATGATTGCCTTCCCGAAAATAAGATTTCCGGGATCCGGAATGGCTACAGGAGCAGAAAGGTCCGGAATCTCCGCGGCTTTCTTTTGTTTTGGCTTAGCTTCCTGTTTTGGAGTCCTGACTTTCGGCACCGCTTCCGGAACCCTTGCCACAAGAGGGGATGGCTCCGGGGCAGCAGGCTTTCGCGCAGGCGATGGAAGCTCAAGCCCTTCCAATTCGCTGTCCACCGGAATATCCTCGTTAACCGCGATACAGTCCACCGCGCAGGAAATGCCCAAAAGGGACAGGATTGACTGATGGAGTAGTTCGGACACATGATGGCGTTTCAGGATATCAAGGCTCAACTCCCCAGTAACCTCCAGGGTAATCTGATTCCCGTCTATGGAGTGCCGCATCCGCTTGAACAAGCTCAATACCATTGGATTGCCGCCTGCCGTCAGCTCAACCAGCCGCTTCCATGCCTTGTTTACAGCGGTTTCCGCATGAACGATATCCTGATAGAAAAGCACCTGCCCCAAATTGTGAATGCCGCGTATGTGCTCTGATACACGGGATAAGAGCCCATCATCAAGAAGCTCCCCTGTCTGCAGCAGAATCTCCCAACAGGGTACTTCGGCAGATATCTCCACATGCTTAATCTGGCATGACTTCAGCAACTCCTCTTCTTCCCGCGCCAGTTTCATGCCATTCAGCAATTCCCAAAACATATTCGGTTTTTGGGGAACAATACAAAACTTCTGCATTTCGCTCCATCTTCTCCAAACTTACCATGAAAACAAAGATCTTATTCTGCTTACTCATCTTCCTCATAGATGCTTCGATACTTCTCCCTGTACTTGAGTACCTTGTGTACGTAGGCTCTGGTTTCATCGTACGGAATCTCATCTATATTCTGGAAGTCATAGGCCCAGCCGTATTCCTCCATCCAGTCGGACACGTTCCCCCTGCCGGCATTGTAGGCTGCCAGCACGAGAATATCATTCCCCTCAAACTCACGTTCCAGGGATGACAGGTACCATATACCATACTTGATGTTTGTCTCAGGCTCGTGCAGCTTTTCCATATAAAAGGAAGTATCATCAATCTGCCGTGAAATCCACTTGGCGGTATTAGGCATTAGCTGCATAAGGCCCACAGCCCCTCGATGGGAATGGACATCTTTCCGAAAACCGCTTTCCACCTTTATTACCGCCGCGGCCAGGTATGGGTCCACATCATATTCCGCGGAATATTCCTCCACGATTTCCCTGTTGTGGAAGGGATATATCCATCCCCTCTGAACAGATCTGACGTTCAGCAGGAAATACGTCATTAAACACAGCAGCAGGAACATAAGCCCTGCCAATAACGCGCATCCCATACGCCGCCGGGTTCTCTCGATGCTCTTAACTCTTTCACGTATATTTCGGTTCATGGAGATTCTCCCGCATAGAGAGCCGCCCGATTCCTGTACAGTGTCTTAGCCATAGCCCCTATCTCATCTATGCTTCCTGAATTGTCCAGCACCACGTCCCCGCGGCTGCATTTCTCCTCCAGGCTCATCTGTGCCGCTAAACGAGCTTTGGCCTGTTCCGCAGTCAAATTATCACGTTTCATCAATCTATCAAGTTGGATTTTCATTGAAACGGACACCACCCAAATTTCATCGCATAAAACATTCCAGCCGGCTTCAAATAAAAGGGGTACATCCAGTATTACTACCCTATGTCCCCATTTTTCGCAATTATCCAATCTTCTTTTTATCTCATCCAGCAATATGGGATGACTGATTCTGTCAACCCACTCCCGCTCCCCAGGATTCCTGAACACGATCTCACCTATGGCCCTCCGGTCCAGAGTCCCGTCGTTTCTCAAAACCTCACTGCCAAAATGCCCCGCATAAGCCTGAAAGAGCGCGCCTCCGGGGGCTGCCAGCTCATGCGCCAGCCTGTCCGCATCCAGAACACATGCCCCTGCCTCCCTGAGGGCATTTGAAACCGCGCTCTTGCCACAGGCAATGCCCCCGGTCAAACCTATAACATGCATAATGCTCACTTTGCCTCTGCCCAATCCTTGCCACTATGAATATCAATAATCAACGGAACAGACAGCTCCACAACATTTTCCATGGCCTCCTTTAGTATAGCAGAAACCTGCTCTATCTCCACACTGACTGCCTCCAAGACCAGTTCGTCATGAACCTGAAGCAGTATACGGCTCTTGACACCGGCTTTCTCCAGTTTGTCATTCGCGGAAATCATGGCCAATTTGATGATATCCGCGGCTGAGCCCTGAATAGGTGTATTCATTGCCATGCGTTCCGCCAGCATCCGCTGATTGTAATTGGAACTGTGGATAGCGGGCAAAGCCCTGCGTCGCCCGAACATTGTGGTGACATAGCCCGTCTCATGGGCTTTCTTGACCGTTTCATCAAGAAAATTCTTCACTCCGGGATAGCGCTCAAAATACAGCCGGATATACTCGCCGGCCTCCTTCCTGGAGATATGAAGATCTCTGGAAAGACCGTAATCGCTGATACCGTAAACTATCCCGAAATTCACGGCCTTGGCCTTGCGGCGAAGCTCTGCCCCCACCGCGTCAAGCGGCACGCCAAAGACCTCTGCCGCTGTCCTGGCATGGACATCCTGCCCCTGCCTGAACGCGTCAATGAAGCTCTCATCCCCCGACATATGAGCAAGGAGTCTTAGCTCTATCTGAGAATAATCAGCCGATAGCAAGGCGTCGTATCCCTCTCCGGGCTCGAAAAGAGCGCGGATCTGCTTTCCTTCATCCGTACGCACCGGTATATTCTGCAGATTGGGATTGGAGCTGCTGAGCCTGCCCGTCGCGGTGACCGTCTGGTTAAAGCTGGTATGCACTCTTCCTGTCTCCCTTGAAATCAGCTCCTCAAGACTGTCGAGATATGTGGATTTCAGCTTCGCAAGGGTACGGTAGGACAATATGCTTTCAATAATGGGATGCTTGAACCGAAGCCCCTCCAGCACCTCCACATTAGTGGAGTATCCTGTCTTAGTCTTCTTCGAAGCAGGCAGTCCCAATCTTTCAAAAAGTATCTCCCCCAACTGCTTGGGTGAGTTTATGTTGAACTCCCCTCCGGCAAGGGTATAGATATCCTCTTCAATGGAGCTTAGCCTAAGACCGATTTCATGGGATTTCTCAGCAAGGCGCTCACGGTTCACATATACTCCGCGCTGCTCCATCTTCGCCAGAACGGGAACCAAGGGACGCTCCATATCATCGTGGAGCGTCATGAGCTGCTCCTGCTCCAATTTGCCGAAGAGTTTCCTTCCAAGCCGTCCAATGGCAAAGGCCTCTGCCGCCATTCTCGCCATAGGATCTGATTTCCCTTCAGTGAGGGATATCTCAGGCATTTCCTTTTTCAAAAGAGTTTCCAGCCTGTAATCCGTCTGCTCAGGATAAAGCAGATATCCCGCGAACTCCAGGCCCGCGAAACTGCCGATTTCGGTAATCCCCCCATGGTAAAGCTGCTTCAGTTCAAGGGCATAAACCCGGCGGCCATCCTGAAGAAGCTCCAGCAGTTTCGGGAATCCCGGTTCATCCGCGGTCATACAGAATATTTCTTCCTGCGGTAAAACCGATACGGCAATACCCGAAAGCCTGCAGAAAGGGTCCTTTCCCCCATCCGAAAATGCCACTGCTATGCCAAGCTCGGAGGCAGCAGCTATTGAAGCCAATTCCGTCTCTTTTGAGATCAGCTTAAAGTCGGGAAGCGCCACAGTCTCCGGTTCAACCGCCGTCGCCTCTGATCCAGTCATATACTTATTCCATTTTTTTGCCATGCTGTTAAGCTCATAGCGTCCGCAAAAATCCGCCAGCTTCGCAGCATCCGGATGCACCGTGTAACTATCGAAGTCAATGGAAATATCCGGAACCCCGCAGTCTATGGTTGCAAGTCTCTTTGAAAGTATCGCCTGTTCCCTGTTGTTTTCAAGATTCTCCCGCAGCTTCTTACCGGACACCTCACCTGTATTCGACAGAACCGCTTCAAGACTTCCATAGGTCTGAAGAAGCTTTATGGCTGTTTTGGGGCCTACTCCCGGTACACCCGGGATATTGTCCGACGTGTCCCCCATAAGCCCCTTCAAATCTATCAGACGAAGGGGCTCCAGTCCGTATTCCTCTCGAAAGGCAGCTTCGTCATAGTCTGCCATATCCGAGATTCCCTTCTTTGTGAGCATGACCCTGACACCCGGACGAACCAGCTGGAGCGCATCCCTGTCCCCTGTAACCAC